>DASPXY010001119.1:0-2715 GCA_035637055.1 Gemmataceae bacterium
GTCGGGATCGGCGGAGGCGCGGTTGTAGAGGATACGCCGGTTATCGGGCCAGGAGAAGGCCCAACCCGGTGACACCCAGTCGTCACCGCGCTGGTCGGCGGCGTGATTGCGCCCGCCCGCATACACGCCAGTGTAAATCCAGCCCCCGCAGGCCGTCGTGCCGTCATCACGCAGTTCGCCGAAATTGTCCAGCGCCCGCCCCCGCTTCAAATCGCCCGTGCGCAGGTCATAGCCGTTGATCTCCTTGAGTACCAGCGCGGCGCTCGGTTCGTCGGCGATGCGCCAGGGGCGGTTCGCCTCGGCATCGACGTAATCCCAGACGAGATTGCGGATCGGCCAGTCACGCTCGCGGTTGGCTCCCTCGGCGGCGTACAACTCCTTCAGGCGCCGCCCGAGGTGGTAGGTAAACCACAGGTCGGAGCGCGCATCGCCGGGCGGATCGGCGGCTTTCTCATGCCACTGGATCAGCCGTTGCGTGTTCGTGAAACTGCCGTCGTTCTCGGGCACCGCGGTGGCCGGCAGGAAGAACACCTCCGTCGGGATGTCCTGCGGGCGCACCTGGCCGCTCGTCACTTCCGGCGCATCCTTCCAGAAGCTGGCCGTCTCGGTCTCGAACAGGTCGCGTACTACGAGCCACTTGAGCCGCGCCAGCGCCTGCCGCTGATAGCCCGCGTTCTGACCGCCGACCGCCGGGTTCTGGCCCATCGCAAAAAGACCGTCCATGCGACCCTCGTGCATGGCGACGAACATCGGCATGTGCGAATGGTCACCGATGTTCTTCGGCAGGTGCCGATAGCCGTACTCGTTGTCCGCCGTCGCCGCCGCGCCGAACCAGGCCTTGAGCTGGCTGACGATGAACTTGGGCATGTTGGACCAGTAAGAGGTCGCACTTGTCTCCGAACTGATGTAATCGTTGAGCGTATCATGTGGGCGCAGGGCGCTCGGCGCGTTGAGGTAGCCGGGCAGGAGATTGTAGAGCGTGGCGATGTCGGTCGAACCCTGGATGGTCGCGTGGCCGCGCAAGGCGAGGATACCGCCGCCGGGCCGGCCGATGTTGCCGAGGAGGAGTTGGAGGATCGCCGCGGCGCGGATCATCTGCACGCCGACGGTGTGCTGCGTCCAGCCGACCGCGTAGCAGATGGCGCCGGTGCGGTCGGGGCCGGCGTTCGCCAGCAACGTCTCGGCGACGCGGTTGAAGACGGTCTTCGGCGTCCCGCAGACGCGCTCGACCAGGTCGTCGGTGTAACGGGCGTAGTGCCGCAGCAGGATGCGAAAGATGCAGCGTTCGTGGCGGAGCGTCGGATCCTGGCGTGCCGCAGGGCCGACCAACCGGCCGACGCGGTCGGCGAACGACTCCGGCCCGCCGGGGTGCGGCGGATCGGCGCCGGGCTGGCTGTCGTAGCGCCAGCTCTGCGGATCGTAGCGGCGCCGGTCGCGGTCGTAGCCGGAGAACAGGCCAGGCTCAGCGGCGTTTTCGGTGTCGCGGAAGTCCTCGCTGACGAGGGCCGGGGCATTCGTGTAGCGCGTCAGGTAGTCGTGAAAGAAGCGGTCGCGCTCGCTGCGCTCGCCGGCCGGCGTGTTGAGGATGCGCTCGTGATGCTCCAGAGCGCGCTTGATCAGGGCGCCGAGGAAGACAATATCGCTGCCGGCGCGGAGCGGGGCGTAGATATTTACCATCGCCGAGGTGCGCGTAAAACGTGGGTCGGCGTGGATCAGCGTGCAGGGGTTGGGCGTACGCGTCCTGGCCTGCATCACCCAGCGGAAGGCGACCGGGTGGCACTCGGCCATGTTCGAGCCCATGATGAGGATGCTGTCGCTGTGCTTGAGGTCGGCGGCGAAGGTGGTGGCGCCGCCGCGGCCGAACGAGGTGCCCAGACCGGGCACGGTCGAGCTGTGTCATATCCGTGCCTGATTCTCGATGAACACCACGCCGAGCGCGCGCATGAGCTTACATTGGAGATAATTCCACTCGTTATCCATCGTGGCGCCGCCGAGCGAGGCGATGCGCAGGGTGTGATTGACCTCTTTCAGCACCTTGACGCCGTCGGGGGTCGTGGTCCACCAGGTTTCCTGAAAGCCGGCGGGGCGCGTCGGCGTGGCCTCGGCGTCGCGCGTCTCCTTGACCCGCTGGGCGACGCGCCTCATCGCCTCGTCGAGCGTCATCGTCTTGTCCCAGTCGGTGGCGCCGGGGGCACGATACCAAACGCGCTTGATGCGATTGTCGTTGACGGCAAGTTGAAAGGTCGCCGCACCCTTGGGGCAGAGCGTGCCCTGGTTGATCGGGCTGTCGGGGTTGCCCTCGATGTTGATGATGTTGCCGCCGCGGACGTGGACGAGCTGCCCGCAGCCGACGGCACAATAGGGGCAGACGCTGGTGTACTCGCGGGCGCCGGCGATGCGGCTGCGTCGAACCTCCTCCTGGGCGGCGCGGAGGTCGAGGCCGAAGCCGAGCAGCCCGCCGAGGGTGAACCCGCCGCCCGCGGCGGCCTTGAGGAACCCGCGACGATTCAAGCCGGATTGGGTGAGCGTCATGATGGTCCTCCGCGAAGTTACTGGATCCCGTGTCCGCGATGGTGACAATTGGGGTTGTCGCCCCCACGGGAGAAATGTGCCTTCAGTTAGTATGGTGGCTTGGGTGAGACGCAGCAAGTCCGGACCGACCCTCAGGTCTTCCGCAGGAAATCGTTCGGGAGATTCCGCGTCTCCAAACTTCAT
>DASPXY010001120.1:0-8081 GCA_035637055.1 Gemmataceae bacterium
GAAGCGCGACGCTGCTCCAGGGACTGGCCGTGATTGGCTGCTGCTGGCTGGGGATGGGGGCGAGCCTGTGGGCGATGGTGCAGGCGGTGGTTCCCGAGCCACAACCCTTGACGCCGGAAGTCTGGGGCCGCTATACCGCGATGGTGGGGCTGTCGTATGTCGCCGGCTTCCTGGCGTTCATGCTGCCCAGCGGCGTCGGCGTCCGCGAAGGAGTGCTGGATTTGTTCCTGGCGCCCGAACTGGCGAGCCGGGCGGCCGATGGGCGGGCGGTGGCCACGGTGGTGGTGTTGCTGCTGCGGCTGGCGTGGACGGCGGCGGAACTGCTCGCCGCGGCGGTGGTGTACTGGCTCCCCAGACCGCGCCGGTCGCTGATGGCGGAGAATCGGTCGTGAGAAAAAAGCGCTGGCCTCAACGACGGGTTGAGCGCGGGCGGTACGCCCTCCGGCCGGCCGCCACTTGCCAGGGTGTGTCCTTTGCTCGCTGCGAGCGCTACAATAATAGCAGGGTGGAGCGCGGCGAGGGTTGTCACGGGGCGTGGAACGAAACGAGTTGCCGCAACTGCTTGGGACAGAGGCAGTTAATTCGTTTCATCTCATTCCACACGGACCTCCTCGCCGGTGACGAGCCGTTCGGGGTGCGCGCCGCAGGCCGCCGCCCTATGCACGGCTTGGCGGGCAGCGGGATTGCCCCTTTGGCGATCCTCATTTAGCAAGGAGTCCCGACCCCTTTACACTCTCCCTTTACACTCTCCGACCCCTTTACACTCTGATGCAGCAGTTCGGCCACAGAGGACGCTAGACCGATGGAGCCGCTGGGGATCGTGTCGTTCGCTGGTTGCCGACTCCCGATCACGCGGGCGTCGTTTGGGTACGTCGCTGACGGCAACAACGACCCGCAGAGCGACGAGGCGGTGCCGGGCTGGGACTTCGATGTCTGCACAGGCCCGCCACTCGACCCGCTGGCCGATGAGTCGCTCGGCTTCCTTCTGTCCCACGGCATGCGGTTCTACTCGGAGTCAGACCCCATCCCGCTGGAGAACGCCGACGACCTGACCGGCGTGGAGTTGCGGTTGGCCGAGCCCTTTGACCCGGTGTCCGGGGAGGTGTACTTCACGGTGTACCTCGGCGAGCACAACGATGTCAGCGACCTGATCCTGCGGTTTGTCGAGCGTCGCGGGTCGAGGTATCGAATGCAGGTGTCGGCCTTGGTTCATTCGGTATTCGAGGTGCCGACTCGGTTCGAGATCGACACCTGGATCGAGCGGTCGCCCGACAGGTAAGGTAGGCCGAACCAGGCGCTGGTGCGACACGGCCGGGAAAAATTGATTTCGTATTATTCGACTCCCGACCCCTTGCGGCGGCCGCAGGATAGGATCATGACATCCCGAATCCAACGAGGAGAAGCCATGCACACGATTCAAACCCGCGAACGCACCGGCCGCGACGGTGCCTTGTCCCTGCGCATTCCGCTCGGCCAGCCGGACACGGAGTTCGAGGTCGTGGTGGTCGTCCAGCCGAAGTCGTCAGCGGATACGCCGCGGCTGCCGCCGGGCTATTTTGACCTGCTCGGCTCCATCGACGACGAAACGTTCATCGTCCATCCACAACCGCCTCTGCCGCCTCCCGTGGAGGTCGAATGACTTACCTCCTCGACTCCAACGTCTGGGTGGCGTTGCTCCGAGGAACCAAACCGCAGGTCGCCGCACGGTTCCGGGCAGCAGCGAGCGCCGACCTGCGCGTCTGTTCGGTGATCGTGGCCGAGTTGCGGTATGGTTGCGCCCGCAGTGCGAAAGCGGCTGCCAATCGGGCGGCCGTCGATGCCCTGCTCGCCCCCTATCCGAGCCTCCCGTTCGACGACGCCGCGGTCGATGCCTTTGTGACGATCCGCACGCACCTGGAATCGCTCGGCACCCCGATCGGCCCCTATGATCTGCAAATTGCCGCCATCGCCCTGACCAACGGCTGCACGCTCGTAACGCACAACCAGGCCGAGTTCTCCCGCGTGCCGGCATTGCTGCTTGAAGATTGGGAGACGCCATGACAAGAGCAACTGTTGTGGCATGGTCTCCCGACCATGCCACTCAGCCTGACCGCAGGTCTCCTTGAACCCGTGGTCATAGGATGGTTTAGCGGGTTCGAGGAGACCTGCGGTCAGCGGTCGTGGGTCTTGTTCGACCAAAGGAGGAGTTCCCATGTCTACCACCATCTCCGTGGAAGAGGCGCAGGCCAGGCTGCAAGACCTCATCCGCCAGTTGGCCCCGGGAGAAGAGCTTATCCTCACCGAGAACCAGCAGCCCGTTGCGAAGTTGGTCGGAGCACAGGCGAAGCCGAAGACCTCTCGTCCAGGTCCAGGGCTGTGCAAGGGCATGATCACCTACATGGCCCCGGATTTCGACGCTCCGCTTGAGGACATGAAGGAGTACATGGAGTGAGACTCCACCTGTTGTGGCATGGTCTCCCGACCATGCCACTCGGCCTGACCGCAGGTCTCCTTGAACCCTGGTCACAGGATGGTTTGGCGGGTTCGAGGAGACCTGCGGTCGGCGGCAGTGGCACGGTCAGGAGACCGTGCCACAACGGGGCTTCCTCCCCTGAACCGCCGTGACCTCTAATCCGTAGGCCCTCCAGTGCCGGGGCAGATCCTCCGCGCTACTCTGCGGACTCAGGGTTACTGCGTCCGTACAATACGCTCTTATCCGGTACACCGCGGTGGGAGGCCCCGCTCGCCGGGTTAGGGAGTTTGTCGGACATGGGTTTCGGGGGATGCCCGGTGATCTCGCTCGTCATTCCCGTCTATAACGAGAAGGAAAGTCTTAATCCCCTGTATGGGGAAATTGCGGACATGGCGCGCCGCCACGACCTGACCGTGGAAGTGATCTTCGTGGACGACGGCAGCAAGGACGGCTCCTGGGAGATCATCGCCGACCTGGCGCGGCAGCATCCCAACGTCCACGGCCTCCGCTTCCGCCGCAACTTCGGCAAGGCGGCGGCGCTCTCGGCCGGCTTCCACGCCGCCCGCGGCGATACCATCCTCACCCTCGACGCCGACCTGCAGGACGACCCGGCGGAACTCCCGCGGTTTCTTGCCGCGCTCGCCGAGGGCAAGGACGTTGTCAGCGGCTGGAAGCGCAAGCGCTACGACCCGTGGCACAAAGTCTGGCCGAGCCGCGTCTTCAACGGGATGGTCAGCTGGCTGACGGGCGTCAAGTTGCACGATCACAACTGCGGCATGAAGTGCTACCGCGCCGAGATTTTTCGCGAGATTCGCCTCTACGGCGAACTGCACCGTTTCATCCCCGTGCTCGCCGCGGCGCGCGGCTTCCGTGTCGGTGAAATCGAGATCAATCACCGCCGCCGCAAGTTCGGCCGCTCGAAGTACGGTGTACGCCGCTTCGTCAAGGGCTTTCTCGATCTCATGACGGTCAAATTCCTGACGGGCTTCGGGCAGCGGCCGCAGCATCTGCTCGGCAGCATTGGCCTGCTCAGCTTTTTCGCGGGCGCCCTCGGCATGGCCTACCTCGGGGTGACGTGGGTCATCAACGCCTTCTACGCCGAGGGTCAACGGCCGTTCCAGCCGTTGCACGACCGGGCGCTGTTGACCTACTCGGTCGCGGCGCTGCTGCTGGGCGCACAAATGATCTCGATCGGCCTGATCGCCGAGATGATCACGGCGTATCAGGGCCGCGACGAGGACAGTTACAGCATCGCCGAGCAGACCGGAGCCCTGGTCGCGAGCGAACCGCTTGCGACCCCCGTTGGTGTCATCAGCGAGCCGCTTGTGGCTACCCCCGCTGACGGGATGGCTGCACCGCCCAATGGGGACAAGCCAGATCCGCAGAGTACGGAAGCCAGACCTCCAACCACCGATCCCGCATGAACGGCGCCGACTCCGTCCCTGTGCGTAAATACGTTTACGCCTTGCTCATCCTGGTCGCGGCGGCCAATGTCACCGGTCACCTCGCCTCGGCGCAGCTGCTCCCCGAGCCGGACCTGCACACCGACAAGCGCACGCCGACAGACCAGCGCCGAGTGTGGTCCCCGAAACGCCCCACCCCGATGCCGACGTTCAGCTCGAACGACCGTTCACGCTGGGCGACGATCCGTGCGCTCGTGGACGGCGACCCGGAAACGGGCGAGCGTGGCTATGTGGTCGGTCGGCGGCCCGACCGCAAGACGGTACTCATGAGCGTCGCGACACCGCTGGCCGCGACGAACGCTCTCGACGCGGCCGCTCTCGCGGCAGTCGCTTACGATCAGCGCCGTGACCGTGGCATCATCTTCCTGGATGGTTATCAGAGCGTCGATAAGGTGTTGCATCCCGACAAACTCGAGTTTTACTCCAGCAAACCTCCGCTATTTTCGACGCTCGTGGCGGGCCTGTACTGGCTGCTCAAACTGCTGACGGGTTGGACGTTGGCAAGCGATCCGTTTGCGGTGGTGCGAACCATCTTGGTGCTGGTCAACCTGCTGCCGTTTATCATCTACTTGATGCTGCTCACGCGCCTGGTCGAGCGCTACGGCACGACCGACTGGGGGCGCCTCTTCGTCGTGGCGACGGCCTGCTTCGCCACGCTCATGACGCCGTTCGCCATCACGCTCAATAATCACACCGTTGGCACCTGTTGTATCCTGTTCGCGCTCTATCCGGTGCTGTCGATCTGGCGCGGGGAAGTCACGGCGTGGCGGTTCATCGTCGCGGGCTTTTTCGCCGGGTTCGCGGTGACGAACGAACTGCCGGCGCTCGCCTTCGCCGCCGCACTGTTCGTGTTGCTGCTGTGGCGACATGCAGTGCCGACGTTGCTGTTCTTTGTGCCGGCGGCCCTGGTCCCTGTCGTGGCGCTGGCGGTGACGAACTACGTCGCGATCGGGCAGTTGCGGCCGGCGTATGGCGAGTTCGGCGGGCCGTGGTACACCTACGAGGGCAGCCACTGGCGCAAGCCCGCGCCCGGCGAAGTGAAGTACGGCATCGACTGGGCGCACCTCAAGGAAAGCCGGGCCACGTACGCTTTTCACGTCCTGTTCGGGCATCACGGCATGTTCTCGCTGTCGCCCGTGTGGCTGCTCGCGGCGGCTGGGATGTTCCTGGCACTGCGTCACTGGCGGACGTTGCGCCGAACCCCGCGCGACGAACCGGAACGCCGAGGCGATTCGCGCGCGCCGCCCGCTTCCGAGTTGGTGTTGGTCGGCGGTCTAACGCTCGTGCTGACGGTGATCGTCGTCGGCTTCTACCTGACGCGGAGCGAGAGCCTCAATTACAGCGGGTGGTCGAACGGGCTGCGCTGGCTGATGTGGCTGACGCCGCTCTGGCTGCTGACGATGTTGCCGGTCGCGGATCGCCTCACAGACAAGCGGTGGGGACGCTGGCTGGCGTACGCGGTGCTGGCGGTGTCGGTGTTCTCGGTCAGTTATCGGCCGTGGAACCCGTGGCGGCATCCGTGGCTCTACGACCTGATGGAAACGCAGGGCTGGATCGCGTACTGACGTGCGGTTCTTCCTGGCTGCCGTCCGAAGCAGAGTGCCACCCAAACAACGGCCCCGGCTTGCTGATGCAAGCCGGGGCCATTGGCTTTCGTGTTTGGAAGCGGTTACCTCAGGGAACGACGCCGGCGCGGTTCGCTCTCCGCATCGTCCACGCGCCAGGACAGCCCGCCCATCGCGACGACCAACGCCGCCAATGCTATGGCCGAGTCTGAGCCTGGCCGGGCTTCTGCCACGATTCCGGTGGACACAGGCACGTCGCCGTCCGACCCGCCCAGAGCCCACGAGCCATCGGCGAAGCAGGCATCCCCTGCCAACTGCTGCCACCGCGCCTCCGCCTGAGCTGCCACCGCCCACTGCAGCCGTGCCGGGGCCGAGTTCTCTCTCGCCAGTGGCCATCCTGCGGCCTCGGCCTCTTCCGGTTCGTCAGCGGGCACTCCGTTGCTACCTGGCTCCACGGCAGAGCTGGACGGCCCACGGCTCGGCAACAGGACAGCCGCGAAGCCCTGGTCCAGCCCGCGAAAGGCCGAAGGCAGTAAGGTCGCCACCGGCAGAGCCGCTTGCGGGGAGCGCTCGCTCAGCACCGCCGTCAGCTCGCGCTGAGTGCCGCTTCCATCCGGCACGACATTCACTGTCGCGGTCAGACCGCGGTGGGTGCTGCCTCCAGTCTGCGCAACACTGGCTGCGGCTGGCAGCGCGCTGGGCACAGCCTCCCCCGTCCTTGGTCCGGCCAGCGTGACGCCGGGATCCACCACGGTCGCAAACGCTGCATCGAGGGAGTCCGTGGAGGCGGTGGCCAGCGACTCGCTACGAACCCCGACCCCAAACTCCTCAACAACGAGGCCGGCCGGGAGGTTGTTAGCGGTCGCTCCGGCCGAGCCGCCGGAATCGCCCGTTGAGGCGGCAACCACCGCGACGTTGCCGGTGCTGAGTACCGCCGCGGGCACCAATCGGACACCGGGCATTAGATAGACCTCCATGAGACCAGTGGCGGTCGGTGGCAAACCCAGGACATGGCCCAGTTCGTGGGTCACGACGGTCAACAGATCCATCCGGTCGGGGGCGCCGGTGACCGACCAGCCCCAGCCCTGAGCGGTCCGATCAATCCAGGTCGCGTTGCCCCGGGTCCAGCCCAACTCGCCATAAGGTAGATTGACGATGTAAATAGTCTGTGTCTCCAGGGCGGCCAGTTGCTCCTGGGTCACGCCTATGTCACGCCAGTAGTTGATCGCCTGCGTCACGATCGTCTGCAACATCTCCTCGCTCAGGCCAGCCGTTCCTGATCCGCTGCCGAGGGAGGCCGCCAGCATCGGCGCACCACCCCCGTTCAGGAAGGAGATGTCATCCGCAGTCAGCACCGGGTTGACCAGGATGATGGCGGCCCCGCGGTTGTCGGTCTGGTCGTCGTCCGGTTCGTTGGTCGCCGACACGAACGCCTCGTTGCGCAACTTGCCGCAGGAGTTGATGTCGGTCACGCCGCTGACGTGGATCGTGAAGGACGCGCCGCTGACCATGTTGCCGAAATTGCCCGTCAGGACCTGGTGGCCGTTGACGATGCTGATCGAAGTGAACAAACTGTCCTCGCTCCAGGTCACCCCGTCGGGCAATATGTCGCTGAGGCTGACGTTCTGGGCGGTCCCCGCGCCGTCGTTGCTGACGACGAGCGTGAGCGACACGGGATCGCCAGCGGTGACCGTCCCGGTCGTGCGGCCGGTGTCGCCGACCGTCTTGCGGACGTGAACGTCGGGGCAGTTGTTGATGTTCACCCCGATCGGGGCAATGAAGTCCTTCATCTCCGCCGTGAAGGAGGTGGACGAGCGGCTCTTGACGTAGGCGCTGCCGAAGTGGACGCACACGTCAGACGTGAACACGCGGGCGGCCGTCAGGTTGATGCTCGCCTCGCCGAAGGTGTCCTGGGCGAGTGTTTGGCCTGTGATTGGGTCCAACACGGTCGTCTGTCCGAAGGCGGGATCGTTGACCGCCCCGATGGCGAAGCCGGCTGCGGTGAGATCGATGCTGGGCCCCCAGGCGGAGCCGGTCCAGCGCCGCAGGCCGAGGTTGACGACGTTGCCGCCGGAGGCGAAGTCGAAGGTGATCAGCATGTCGCCGACGGTCCGCACCGGGGTAACGCCGTTGCTGCTCGGTACGTCGGACTGGTTGAACTCGAAGTCGATGTTGGCCGTCCCCAGCGTGTTGGCCCGCTCCCAACCCAGGTACACGAAGATGTCGCCGTTCATGCTGATGTTGCTGGCAACGTAGAAGCGGGTGAGGTCGCTCTTGTTGTTGGGGACGGAGCCGGTCACCGCCGTCGGGACGGCGCTATTTTCCTTGGTGCCCTGTCCGAAAGAGTCGTCCGTCTGACCCGTCGGCAGATCGATGCCGATCTGCAGGTCCGGCGCGTTCGCCCAGTCCAGGTTGCCGAACGTGTCGACCACCAGGTTGCCCTCGATCTCGAAGGACGCCGAGGAGGTCGCCGTCGGCGGCGGGGGGACGATGACTGGCTGGTTGCTGAGGAAGGTGGTGTCGTCGGGGGTCAGTACGGGATCGACGAGGATGATGGCCGCCGCGCTGTTGTTGCCCTGATCGTCGGCATCCTCGTTGGTT
>DASPXY010001121.1:0-3072 GCA_035637055.1 Gemmataceae bacterium
TTGGTCGTGAAGAACGGCTCGAAGAGTCGCTGCCGGACGGCGGGGCTCATCCCCACACCCGTGTCCCTCACCTCAAGGAACACTCCGGCCTGCGTACACCAGGTGCGCACGCCAAGGGTTCCGCCTTTCGGCATGGCATCAATGGCGTTAAACACCAGGTTTGTCAGGGCCTCGCGCAACTCCGCCGAATTGCCCAGGATTGTGCCCGTCGCCTCGGTGTGCAGTTCGACGGTGATGGGCATTTCCCGGGCGCGGGCCTGGCTCTCCCACTTCGGGCGGGTCAACTCCACCACCTGACGGACCAGGTCATTCACATCCAACGGTTGGAGGACCACGGTGCTACTGTGCCGCTTGCGGGCGAACTCCTGCACGCGGCGGACGGTGTGCGCGGCGTCCAGGGCGGACGTTCGGGCCAGTTCGAGTTGGCCACGCGTGTTCGCACTGAGGGCCGTGTCGGTCAGGGACAGTTCCAGGAACCCAAGCACGCCGCAGAGCGCGTTGTTGAAATCGTGGGCCATGCCACTTGCCATCTCCCCAAGGGCGCGCATCTTCTCCGCCTGGATCAAGAAGTCCCGGGTTGCCCGCAACTCCTCGCAGGTTGAGCGGAGCCGGTCGACGAGGTGGCAATTCGAGATGGCCGGCCCCAACATGTCGGCGACGAGATACAAGAGTTGGATCTGCTCGTTCGTGAACCCACTGGGGCGCGTGCAGACGCTCTGGAGGATTCCGACCGTGCGGTCCCCCGTGCGGAGCGGAGCGGCGAAGCTGGAGAGCGCCTGCTGTCCCGTCAGGAGGGGTTCGAGCGGAGCGGCCGACAGCGGCGCCGCGACGCGGCCATCCGCCTCCCTCACAGGCGCTTCATCGCCCTGGCCCACGCTGCTCTCGGCTGGGCCCCAATCCGTGTAGACCGGTTGCCCCTCGCGCCAACACGGGCCGAAAGGTGTCTGGTCCAGCGGCAGCCGCGCGCCAAGGGCTAGGGCGGGACCGTGCGCCCCACTCTCGCAGAGTGGGTTGGTGGCCGCGAGGACGAGTTCGGGGGGTGGGCCAGCCGCACCCGCTGTCGGTGGCGCGTCCTGTTGGTCCACCAGCCAGACAGCGCAGGCGTTCATCGGCAGGTGTCTTTCCAGCTCGCGCAGCGCTACCTGCAGCACCGGCTTCAGCTCAAGGTTCCCGGCTGCCGCCTGGGCTACCCGATTGAGCAGACGCATCTGGGACAGCAGGTGTGCCTGCTCGAACAGGTTCTCCTGCTCCAGACAGGCACCGATCGAGAGCACCACTTCCTCGTCCTGGAGGGTGAATCCCGCCTCCCCCGCAGGGCGCGTCACGTACAGCGCCCCCGGGAAACGCCCGGGGCGGACCAGGGGAACCGCCAGGAGCGCCCCGGGCAGCGGCCGCAGCAAGGCCGCCGCCGGACAGCGGCAGTCGAATGCCGGCTCCGCGACGCGAACGGGCCTGGCCTGCCGGACGATGAATGCCAACAGTTCGCGGATCCCCGCGGCAGGCACCACGGTCGCGCTGTTGCCGGCGCCTCCGCCGTGGGCGATGTATTCAATCAGGTTGCCCTCGGCCGACAGGAAGCCGATCCCGGCATGAGTTGCCCGGACCGCCTTGCAGGCCAGATCCAGGAACTCCTCCGGGCGGTTGCGCAGGATCTTTTTCACACTGCCGTTCAGGATAACACTGCTCCTGTTCGGAGCCACCCCGCCTGCAGAGGGTTTGCCCTCGGTGGGCAGGGCCGGACGCGAGGGGGCGCTAGTCTGATGCACTCGCATGGGTCTCCTTCAGCGTCAGGGCAAACCCCTCCCCCCGACCCCCTCCCCTGCGAGGAGAGGGGGCGAGAAGAAGAGCGATGTTGTCTTGCTCCCCCTCTCCTCGCAGGGGAGGGGGTCGGGGGGAGGGGTTTGCCCTCAGTCCTCAACTTGGTGTTTCGATGGAACCACAGGGGTCGCTCCGCAGGGCGCCTTCGATCGCCGTGCGGAGCGAATCGCCCACGCCACGCTGCCGGATGGCGTGGATCCGTTGCCGGCAGGCCATGAAGGCCTCGACCACGCGCTTGTCCCACTGCGTTCCCGCCCCCTGCGTCAGGATCTGCTCCACGGCACGCAGTGGCATGGCCTCCCGGTACGGCCGGGACGTGGTCATGGCATCGTAGGCATCTGCCACCGCCAGGATGCGCGCGAGGAAGGGAATGTTCTCCCCCGCGAGACCGTCCGGATAGCCCAGGCCGTCGTAGCGCTCGTGGTGGTAGAGCACTCCCGGCAGGAGGTTGCGGATCTGGCGGAGGTCGGCGAGGATCGCGTAACCGATCGTCACGTGCTGCCGGATGTGTTCCTGCTCCTCGGCGGTCAATTTGCCCGTTTTCCCCAGAACACTGTCCCGGATGCCGATCTTCCCCACGTCGTGGAGCAGGCCCGCGAGGTAGAGGTCTCCCAGGTCGTCCCCTTCCATACCCAGTTCGCGGCCCAACTCGACGGCGATTCGAGCCACCCGCTCGCTATGGCCGTAGGTGTAGGAATCCTTGGCGTCGATGGCGGTCGTGAGGGACCGGGTCAGGCCGACCAGCAAATCCTTGAGTTCCTGGTGGCGATGTACCGCCCGCACCTGCGCCTCGAGCAGGGCGGCGAAGGGCATCAGCAGGGCGACGTCGCTCTTGCGAAAGGCGACATGCTCGGAGGGGGACTTCGCTGTCCCACCACCCTTCCCTTTTTTGTTGACGGCCACCACCCAGCCGAGCGGCCCCTGCTCCGTCACGGGCAACGCCAGCAGGGTGAGGACGTGCGGGAAGGGTCCCGCCCCGGGCCTGTCCTGGAACCGGTCATAGAGGCGCGGCGCCAGCGGTGGCCCGTCGCCGTGCTCGTTAAGGCGCTCGGCCAGCTGCCGGTAATCCGCCGCCCCCAGACAGTCTTCTCCCTGGATCACCACCGGCTCGTCGGCATTTCTGGGAACCCAGGCAAGGCTCTGGGCACCGAGGAGGGGGAAAGCGGCCTCAAGGATGCGCTGCAAATCTTTGTCCGAACGCCGGTGGGGCTTGAGCCGGCGCAACAAGTGGTCCAGGGACAGGAGTGCTTCCCA
>DASPXY010001122.1:0-2036 GCA_035637055.1 Gemmataceae bacterium
GAAAAAATCGGTCTCTTCAAAATACAGGAAGTACGTGTCGTCCATCAGGCCAATGTCGTCGAAGACCTCGCGGCGCACCATCATGCTCGCGCCGGCCATCCAATCGATCGGGTGCGGCCTATCCTCAACCGGTGGGGCGACCACCTGGCGATGCAGCAGCGACGAGATAACGCCGAGACGGATGCCCGACTCGAACTCGCTCCAGATGGTCGGAAAGCGAAACGCCGAACGCTGCGGCTCGCCGTCGGGATACTCCAGGCGGCTGCCGGCAATGCCAACCTCGGGGTGCCCTTCCAGGAAATCCAGCAACACGCGGACGGCGCCCGGGCGAATGTAGGTGTCCGGGTTGAGCAGCAGGACATAGTCCGGCGGCGGCTTGGCGGCGAGGAGCGGGCGCAGGGCAGCGTTGTTGCCGCCGGCGAAGCCGAGGTTCCGCTCGACGGTCAGCAACTCGCACCAGTCGCCCCAGTGTTCGCGACGAATCGCCTCGGCGATCCGCGCGGCCGAGTCGTCGCCGGAGGCGTTCTCGACGACCACCACACGCCAGTCGCTCTCGCCCTGGAGTTCGGACTGCAGCGACCGCAGGCAGTCAATGACCAGGCCCGGCGTGCGGTAGTTGACGATGACGATTCGTACGGATGGCATCGGCTTCAGCGGACCTCCGAACGCGGTTGTTCGTAGTTCCGCCTTGAGGCGGCGAAGGCTCAACCGCCTCAAGGCGGAACTACGAACCGAGCAATCCTCTTATCTTATGCACCTGTGTACGCTGGGACGGTCAGGCTTTGCAAGTCTCTTCTGTTTTTTTCGCTAAAATGGCGCCGGGCGCCGCCGGAGCGGCAATCCACACACCACGAGGCCAACGCGCATGGCGACGAACTCCCACGACGACAGCCTTCCGCCGCTGTGGGTCTGGGGACTGCCGCTGGCGCCCCTGACGTTTCAGCAAACGCTGGACAGGATCGAGGACTTGATCCGCGCCGGCAAACCGAACTACTTCATCACCGCCAATCTCCACTACGCCATGCTGACGGACCAGGATCCGCGGCTCGACGCGGTGAATCGCAAGGCTGCGCTGGTGCTGGCCGACGGCATGCCGCTCGTGTGGGCGTCACGCTGGCGGCCGGCGCGCTTGCCCGAACGCGTGACCGGCTCCGATCTCGTGCCGGCCCTGTGCGAACTGGCCGCCCGCCGTGGCTATCGCGTCTATTTGCTGGGGGGGTCGGAGGAGGTGTCCGCCGAGGCGGCGCGCAAACTGTGCGAGCGTTTCCCGGGCTTGCAGATTGCTGGCGTCTATTCGCCCCCGTTTCGTCCGCTGTCAGCCGAGGAACAGGCCGCACTCATCGCCCGCATCGGTGACGCGCGACCGGATTTGCTATTCGTCGCTTTCGGACAGCCGAAGGGGGAATTCTGGCTGGCGCAACATTGCGAGGCCCTCGGCGTCCCTGCCTGCGCCCAGATCGGGGCGACGCTCGATTTTCTCGCTGGCCGCGTGCCGCGAGCGCCGCGCTGGCTGCAGCGGGTGGGCCTCGAATGGGTCTACCGCCTCTACCAGGAACCCGGCCGTCTCGCTCGTCGGTACGGGAGCAATCTGCTGTTCGCCTTCAAGATGCTGGCCTGCGATCTCTTCGCCCGCGGAGCCTACAGGGACGGAGTGAAAACCCTCCAGGACCGTGAGAGCAAAGCCCACAAACCCGAAGCGTAAGCGAGGGAATGATTGCCCCTCGCTCACGCTTCGGGTTTGTGGGCGACGATCACCACCTACCGCATCAGGGCACCCGCACCTTGAGGGGCGGCAAGGTCTCGGTCGCCGTGGCCTGCCACTGACCCGCGTTCGTGGCTGGACCTGTATTCGCTGCCGGCGTGGTTTCTATCTGCAGGGTAGCCAGTGCCGGCGGAGCCTCGTGCGCCGCAGGAATCAGTCCAGCGGGCCCGTTCTGGGCACACGGCATCCCCGGCGAGCAGTGGTCCCCCGGCCGTTCGCGAATCACACAAGCCCGTTTGCGAGCGTTAATGTGGGCGCTGGCCCGGTCCTGCAC
>DASPXY010001123.1:0-5224 GCA_035637055.1 Gemmataceae bacterium
TATGGTCTATCCGTACACGTTCAACGCCGACGACTTCGAGCCAATCACTGGCACGATCCATCTGCCGCCGCCGGTACAGCAGACTTTCGACGCGCCCGGCTTCGTCGTCTGCACCTTTGCCCCGCGCCTGCTCGACACGCATCCCGAGGCGATCAAGATACCCTACGCTCATTCCAACGTCGGTGCCGACGAGGTGCTGTATTACGTCCGTGGCCACTTCGGCAGCCGGCGCGGCGTCGAGGAGGCGTCCGTGACGCTGCACCCGCGCGGCATTCCGCACGGGCCGCACCCCGGCACTATCGTCGCCAGTCGCGACATGACGCACACCGACGAGTTGGCGGTGATGGTGGACACGCAGCGGCCGCTGATGCTGACGCGCCAGGCACTAGAGATGGACGATCCGCGATATCCGTATAGCTGGAATGAGGAATGAGTTGCAAGCGATGAGTAGAAAGTGAAGCAGCACTCGTTCCTTTCCACTCCGCACGGTTGTGGCACGGTCTCCTGACCGTGCCACGGGCTTGACCGAAGGTCTCCTCTGGGCTGTGGCGTTCAGGGAGACCTGCGGTCAGCAAGAGTGGCACGGTCAGGAGACCGTGCCACAACAAGGTTACTCATTATGACAACGGCGGCCACTGGCCATCGAGTCCTTCGCTCTCGATCTGGCGCACTTCCTTCTCGCTGATGCCAAACTGCTCGGCGATCGCCTTGCGCGACTGCGGCACCGACAGGGCGCGATCCTGGGCCTCGACCAGAGCGAGAAAGATCTCTTTGCGACGGGCCTCCGACAGCGGTTCTTCGGCTGGATCTTGTGACATGGCGTGCTCCTTAAATTTCGGAAAACCGCGCCCGTCCCCATTACGACCAACTACGCGGATACTATTTTGTTACGTCTCGGCGCTGTCGCGGCAAGTTGGATTCCCGGACTCGACGGTTCAGACGACCGAAAAGGCGCCGCGCAACCGGCCGGCGAACTCCGCCATCATCCGCTCGTAAACGGGCGCCGTTTCTGCCCGGGGTACGATGGCGACCGGCTCCGGCGCCGCGAAACGGTCGCAGAGCGGTTGCCAGGGAAGTCGGCCGCAGGCGTTCGCCGCCCGCAGCGCCGCCCCCAGCGCCGCCGCGTTGGTGACGCTCAACTTGCGCAGCCGTGCCTGGAAGACGTCCGCAACAACCTGCAAGATGGCGTTATTTTGCGACGCTCCGCCGGTCACCAGCAACGACTCTAATTTGTCCGCGATCCATTGCGAGTGCAGCCGCATTGACAGCGCCTGAGCCTCGACGACTGCGCGCACCGTCGCCGCTGCGTCCTTCCAGTTTGTGAACGCCTCGCTGCCGAACAGGCGCACTTCTGGCCGCAGGATACGCGGCGTGATTTCTGGGAAGACGTAAGGGAGCATCAGGTTGCCGTGGTTGCCCGGCGGTGTTTCGCGGATGGCGGCTTTGAAATCGTCCCAGGACAGGCCAAAGCGCTTCGCCACCGCTTCGCGTGTCAGCGACCCGTTCTTGAAACAGATCAGGCTCATGAAGCCGCCCGCCGGGTTGCAGAAGACGTGACCGTAGCCCGCCGGGTCGGTCTGTCGTAGCGACATGGCCGCGAAGTAGGTGTCGCTGGTGCCCAGGCTGATGACCGCCGTGCCCGGTATCGTGGCGCCCATGCCGACCAGGCTGCACGGGTTGTCCCCGGATGAGGCCGCCACCGTCGCCTGCGGGCTGAAGCCGTAGCGCTCGACGAAGAAGCGGGCAATCGGGCCGACGACGCGAGCCGACGGCGCGACCACCGGCAAGCGCTCCTTCAAGCCGGGCGCGGTGGCGTGGAGCAGGGGCAGGCTCCAGTCGGCGGTCGCCAGGTCGAGGAGGTTCATGCCGGCGCCGTCGCCGAGATCGATCGGTGCATCAAGGCCCGTCAACAAATACGCCATGAAAGAGCTGACAAGGTGAATGCGCGCGGTGGCGTCGTAGTGCTGTGGTTCCTCCTTGAAGAGCTTGCGAATCTGCGGGCCGGTGAAACGTTCGGTAGCGCGCGAGCCGGTAATGGCCAGCACGTGCTCGTCGCCACCGACCGCAGAGGCGATCTCACGGCATTCCGCGGTGGTGCTGCTGTCCATCCAGATCGGCGAGGTCGGACGGCTGAGCAGCGGCTGCACCTGTTTCACCAGCGGCCCCTCTGGCCCCCAGGTGGTGCTGAAGTAGCGAGCGTTGAGGTAGACGGAACCGTGCTGCTGCCCGGAGCAGGCGACACCGGCGACGGTGGACCAGTCGAAGCCGAGCGACCGGCCGCGGGCCAGCAGCAGTTCCAGGCCCTCGACCCACATCAGGGGGTTGCTGTGCTGCACCACGGAATCGTCGGGGTAGAGGTAGCCGTTGGGCGAGTGGTATTGCGGCAACTCCTTGCCGAAGTTGATCGACAGCGTGAAGACGACTTGACCCGCGTCCGTATCGACGACGACGGCGGTACAACTTTGCGTGCTGCAGTCGATGCCCAGGTAGCGCGGCATGAGAGGAACCCTTTCGTTGGTTGACGCCTGCATCGCTTCCGCGAAGGACAGTATACAGCAGCCCAGGGAATCAAGGCAGCGTCTTGAGATCGACGATGAAAGGGAATTGCGCCTGGAGTTTGTTGACGAGTTTGTCGTCGGCGGTGACGAACTCGCATTTCTCCTGTTCGGCAAGGGCGACATAGAGGCAATCATACACGCCGATCCGAGCCTTGGAGGAAATGTCGATGGCCCGTTCGGCGAGTGTCAGGGTGGCGAGCAAGCTCGGTGCCGTGGTCATCGCGTCTGTCCAGAAGAGCTTCGCCTGGCCGACCGCGATACGTCCCTGCCGTTCCGCGCGTGTGAGAGCGTGGGCCAACTCGAACGGGAAGAACTCGGGAGCGATGAACTGATGAATCTTCTTCTGGAAATCGTCGCGGAGACGGTTCGCCTTGTCGGAGTGGGGCTCGGCGATCTCCCACTTGAACGCCACCGAGGAATCGAGGACGTACTTCATGACTCGGGGAGTTCGCCACGATGTTCGCGGATGATCTGGACGCCGATGTCCTGGACGCCGTGGGTCGCGAGGACTTCCTTGCGAGCCTGGTCCGCCCGCTCCCGGACGCGGCGCACGACCTCGGGAGGAATCGGCCGCCCTGCGGCGACGCACTCGGCAACCAGCCGGGCGTCGGCCTCGGGGGAGATGTCGTTGGTGCCTGTTGGAGTCATACAGTGTATTGTGCTGGCCGAGGCGGGGATGTCAATGCAGCCTGGGAAAAGTAGTACTGGCAGTGGATTGCCAGCCCTTCATCCCAGCCCGAAGGCATGGCGGTGCCAGCGAGGAGCGGGTAAGATGCCGGAAAAGGAGCCAGCCATGATCGAATTGACGGCAGAACAGGTGCAGGCGATGGAAGGGCAGAAATCTCCCTTGCACATCCTGAATCCGAAGACACAAGAGGTCTACGTCTTGATCCGCCAGGACGTCTACAAACTCACCTGCAGTATTGTCGGAGGCGGGGCGGGCAAGGTCTGGGACGATACAGCGGATGACGACCTCATCGGGAAGAAGCCATGAAGCGCGGCGAGGTCGTCGAAGTGAACTGGCCCTACAGCGACATCTCGGGGACGAAGGTGCGCCCGGCCGTCGTCGTGCAGGCCGATTTCCTCAACGGCCTCATCGACGACACGATCCTGGTGAAGATCACCGGGAGGCGGTACGGCATCCCGGGCACAGAGGTCGAGTTGGACCCGGCGAAAGAGACCGGATCAGGGCTGAGCAAGCTGTGCTACGCCTCGTGCAACAACTTCCTGACGCGCGATCAGGCGCTGCTTGGCGCGATCATCGGTTACCTCTCCGACGACGCCATGCAAAAAATCGCGGATTGTCTGAAGAAGGTGCTGGAGTTGCCGTAGCAAGCCCCCCAGATAGTCCGAGAGGAGTTGCTGATGTTCCTGATGCCCCCTTCCGGTTTTGAATGGCCGTTCCCTTGGGTGCCCATCCGCGACGAAAACGAGGCCTTGCAGCTGCCTCGGATGCTCTCGGAGGAGTTTGGCGACGATCCCCCCGAACCATTTTTGGTAGATGAGTTGCGACGCGAGGTCTGCCCGGAACATCCTCTCCATGGAAGGTCGTGTTTGGCGGTGGCTCAAGCGAAAGACGATCCCAACGAGTTTGTCTTCCTCACCGACAACCCGGCTTTCCCGATTGCTTTCGTACATCTGACCTGGGCTGTCGAAAAGTCGCCTACCTTTCCCTACACACTCGGCTACCCTTCGTGGGATGAGTTTAAGAGAGCCTGGACGAGCAACTCCGGTTGAACGCCGCGCTGCTCACACGGCCACGTTGCCCGATGCGACCCCGGCGCGTTTCGGCAACCGGAACTCGCCATCGCTGCCCCGACCCAGGAAATTGTTCACCACCATCAACTGCGACGAGGCACCATCCACGCTCAGCGCCCCGCGATACGTCCGGTCGGCGGCGCGGCCGCGAATCGTGCAGTCGGCAACGCGCACCACCGAACTGCCGTGGACCGCAATGCCGACGCCGCGCGCATTGATTACCTGACAGCCCGTCACGCTGACATTTGTGCTCTCGCGAATCTCCATGCTCGCCAGGGTCTCGGCGCTCGCCTCGCGCGTGTGCTGCAACAGTAACCCCGTCATCGTCACGTTGCGGCAGCGCTGCAGGACGATCTTGTCCGTCGAGCGGCCCTTGTAATCGGAGTTGTGGTCGATGCTGTTGGGGCCGATGACCAGGTGCTCGGCGTCCTCGGCGTGGAGGGCGTAATGGTAGCCATTGTAGATCGCATTACCGCTCACCGTGACGCCGCGGCACGCGACCAGGTGCAGGGCAGTGTGCTGGCTGCCGATCAGGTTGCCGCTGATCGCGAACATGCCTACCGCGTTCGGGTTGTCGCGGCCGGCGCCCACAAACCGCACATTCGCCCCGCCGGGGCTCTCCTTCGCCTGAATCGTGTTGCCGACAATCGTGCCCTCGCGCACCGTCCCCGCACGGCAGTCAAAGAGGATGTCGGCGGAGGTGTCGGCCTTGAGATCGTAATTGTACTCGATGTCGTTCGAGCAAATCTGCAGGTTGCGAATCTCGCTGCCGACGACCTTGATGCCGCCCTGCTTGCAGTAACTAATGTGGCAGCCGTGGACGTTTGTCTGGTGCAGGTTGACGCGGTCGAAAAAGATGCCGACGCCGCGGTTGTCGTAAATGTGACAGTCGGCGATCAACACGTTGC
>DASPXY010001124.1:0-5124 GCA_035637055.1 Gemmataceae bacterium
CTGGCTGGCCGGCGGCGGTGTCCGTGGCGGCACGGTCCACGGGGCGACGGACGAGATGGGCATACACGCAGCGGAGAGTGTGGTCACGATGCACGACCTGCACGCCACCATGCTCCACTTGCTCGGCCTCGACCACGAGCGTTTGACCTACCGGTTCGGCGGCCGCGACTTCCGTCTGACCGACGTCCACGGCCGCGTCGTGCGGGAGATCCTGCGCTGAGATATCACCAGGGGAGACGCCCATCCAGAGAGCGAGCTTCACTTGCTCTGTCGAAAACCCCTCCCCCCAACCCCCTCCCCGAAACGGAGAGGGGGAGAAGAAGAGACGTGTCTGGCTTGCTCCCCCTCTCCTTGCAGGGGAGGGGGTTGGGGGAGGGGTTTTCGACAGAACGGGCTTCACTTCTTCCCTGCCACCCCAAAGCAATACAGGTGCCCGGAGGTGCGCAGGTAAATGCGCCCATCGACGATGGCAGGAGTCGCGTAAACGTCTTCCGCGAAGTCGCTCGTGGACAGTACCTTCCAGTCGCGCCCGGCCTGGATGACGGACAACGAGCCAGTCACGTTCAGCAGGTAGATCTTGCCGTCCCCCGCCACCGGGGAACTGTAATAACTGCCGGCGCCCACGAGGCGGTCAAACTTGAGCGGCTTGCCGTCGCGAGGATCCAGGCAGGCGAACAGGCCGCCGTCCTTGATGGTGTAGACGAGCCCGCCGTGGTACAACGGCGAGGCGCAAAACGGCACCTGGCGAGTGTTCGTCCAGGCCACGTGCGAGGCCGTCACATCTCCCACGCCGCCCGGCTTGATGGCCAGTACGGCGTTCCTGCCCTTCTGGAACAACTCCCGGAAGCGATCGTACTCCGCACGGGTGATGGACCCATCGCCGTTGGTGTCAACCTGGGTGAAACGCTCCCCGAACGGGTGGTTGGCCAACTCGGAGCGTTCCAGTTTGCCGTTGCGGTTCTTGTCCAGGGCCTTGATGGCGTCGTCGAACGGCTCGACCACAATGGCCGCGCCAGGGTCGCCGCCCGCAGCCCAGCCCGACAGGTACAGGCGGCCATCCCCAACCGCTGGTGTGGCGCAGATGGTTCGGGCGATGCCCCGAACGGTCCACACCTCCTTGCCGGTCTCCAGGTCGTAGCCGGCCACACGCAACGTGCCCGCCACCACCACTTGCTTGCGGCCGGCACTTTCCCAAATCACCGGCGTGGAGAAGCCGCGGAGGAATTCGGACCGGTCCGTTTTCCAGAGGATCTTGCCGGTGCGTTTGTCGAGGGCCATGAGGAACGAGTTCTCGTCGTGGTCCTGACAGAGGAGCACCCAGTCGCCCACGAGGATCGGAGAACTGCCCGCACCGAAGTCGTTTTGGAACGGTCCCATCGGCAGTTGCCACAGCAGTTTGCCGGACTTGTCGTAGCAGAACAGACCGGCCGAGCCGAAGAAACTGATGACGCGCTCCAGGTCGGCAGTTGGGGTGGGCTGAGCGTGGCTGCCGATCTTGTGCACTTTTTCCAACGTCCGGGTGGGGGCGTCCGCTTCCCACAGTAATTTGCCACTTTGGCGATCCAGGGCGAGCGTGACCAGCCGTTTCTGCCGGACGGCGGTCAGGTAGACGCGGTCGCCAACGACGACGGGGGAGGAGTGTCCCGGAGGCAGGGCGGTTTTCCAGAGCACGTTGGTATCAGGCCCCAACTCGGCGGGCAAGGGGGCGTCGTTGGTCGGCCGGCCGGAGCCGTTGGGGCCGCGGAACTGAGGCCAGTCGGAGGCACGGGCACCAGCAACGAAGGCAACAGTCACCAGAACAGGGATTCCTACCAGGTCGGCTATCTTCATCATCGTTTCGCGGCTTCTTTGGGCCAATTAGAGGAGTTTTCCGATCCTCGCGATCTTCCATAGGGGGACATATTACCCCGACACGAAATATCCTCACTAACCCGAAGCGTAAGCGAGGGATCGCGATACCTCATTCCTCGCTTACGCTTCGGGTTAGTGTGACGATCTTCCGTGCCGGAGTAATAAGCGGAGCCGCCCAGGACGCTACTGCGGTTCCCTGAGCAGTTTATCGAACTCCGGCCGTTCGCGCAGTGGTGGGGGAAATGCCGGGTCGCTCCGGATCAGTGGGATCGGACTCGGCCCCTGCCGATCCCGTCGCCAAAGCTCCACCACACGCCGCAGATAAAGGAGGGCGAGATCCTGATACGCGCGTGCCCGCTTCGGGTCGCGCTCCGAGAGCTTCCCGTAGACGCACGCGACGTTGTACAGCAGCAGATAATCCCCCGACCCGTGGAGCACTGCTTCGCTGGCGTGACGGCTGGCCGCGCCGGGGGCCTGGCCGCGGCACGCCTGGATGTAGCCGACTCCAGCGTGGGCCTCCGCGTGGGTTGGCTCAAGTTGGAGCGCGGCGGTGAAATCGGCCAGCGCCTCGTTGAATTGCTGCAGTTTCTCGTGCGCCCAGCCCCGTTTGACCAACAGCCGTGCCTCCTCCGGAGAGTACTTGATCGCCTCCGTATACGCCGTGATCGCCGCGGGCACCTGGCCGAGATCCTCCAGCACCGCTCCCAGGTTATCGTACAGGGGCATGGTGCGGCGGTGCAGGTCCACCGCTTTCCGGAGGTCAGCGAGAGCGAGCCCGCGGACGATTTTCCGAGCGTCTTTCGGCAATTCCCCAGCGAGCAGGCGCAGCTGACGGCCGCGCTGTTCGAGCCCCTCCGCACTCTTCGGATCCAGTGAACGGCTACTTTGGAGATAGGCATCGATGTCGGAAAGGCCGCGCTTCATGTCGCCACGGGCGAAATAGATGCGGGCACGCCGCAGGTACGCCGCATGGACGCCGCGCTTCTCCGAAACCGCAAGGGTGAAATCCGCCAGGGCCTTGTCCTCCTCGCGCCGCTCCAGGTGGAACTGGCCGCGATAGAAGGCGGCCTCAAGCAACCGCTGCTCGGCGGGTGGCTGCAGGACTGCCTCGAAATCCGCCAGGGCGGCATCGTACTTCTTCTGCAGCCAGTTCACCAACCCGCGGTTCAGGCGCGCCGGGCGGAAGTTGCCGTCGAGGGCGATGGCCCGACCAAGATCCGTCCGCACCTCCGGGTACCGCTTCTGCAGACCCAGCACCAGGCCGCGCATGTTGTAGCCCAAAGGCGAGTCCGGCCGCAGGGCCACGCATGCCCCCAGTGCCTCCACCGCCATGTCGCCCTGTCCCAGCGCCAGGTAGCAATGGCCCAGCTGGAAGTGCGACCAGAAGTGCTTCTGCTGGAGAGCCAGCGCCTTGCGGTACAACTCGATGGCCCGCGTAAGCTGCTCGCGTTTGGCCGTGCCTGTCTCCTTCCCTGGCCCGCTCGCCTGCCGCACGTGCTCGGTGCGCGCCTCTTCCGCCGCGAGGAAGTGGTCGATGGCAATGGCTGGCGTCCCCGCATCTTCGGCCTTCCGCCGGTCGGCGGCCGCCGACACCTTGTCCCCCCCAAGCCGATAGGCGTCTGCCCGCAAGTGATAGTAACTCACTGTCGGCTCGCGGACGGCGGCAGCACGATCGAGGAGCGTGAACATTTCCCGGACCGTCGCGGGCTGGCCGGCACGGCGGCTTTTGGTCCGCGCCGTGAGCAGCAGGAGATCGTAGATCTCGGCCCGGAGGGGCGCACGCTCCTCCGCAAGGGGAAGCTCCTCCAGCCACGGGCCCCAGGGCTGGACCAGCGCGAGCGCTGCCATGGCCTTGTTTTCGCCCTTTTCGAGATCGAAATAGGGGACATGCTCGGACCCCGGATCCTGGAAGGCCGCATAGTGCTGGGCCTCGTCGGCCAGCCGGCGGAACGCCTCCACGTCGGCGCGGGCTTGCTTCTGCCGCTGCAACTCCGCCGCCTCGCGCTGCGCCTTCTGCTTGGCCTCGTCGGCCGCTTCGCGCTCGGCCTCGGCCTCGCGCACCTTGGCGACGCCAAAGGCGAACACACCCAGCACCAACACCAACAGGGCCACCCGCGCGAGGGCGACCCGGTGCCGTTTGACCCAGCGCCAGGCGCGCTCCCAGAGGTTTTCGCGATACGCCAGCACCGGTTCGCCGGCGAGGTAACGCTGCACATCCTCGGCCAACTCCTGCGCCGTCTGGTAGCGATCCTCCTTGCGCAGGGCCAGAGCCTTCGTACAAATGGCGTCGAGCGCCTTGGAAATCGTCGGAACCAGTTTGCGCGGCGGCACCGGCGGCACCGTCCTGGCCAGCCGGATCAGCTCGGACACCTTGGTGGCCTCGCGCAGCCGCTTGCCGGTCAGGATGTGATAGAGGATGCCGCCCAGCAAATAGACGTCGCTGACCCGGTCCACGTCGGCGATGCGGCCCTCGGCGACCTCCGGCGACATGTACGTCGGGGTGCCCTTGATCGAGCCGTCTTGCGTTTCCAGCGACTCGCCGGAGTAACTGAAGCGGATGTATCCCGGAGTGCCCGGTTCGTCCGGTTGGCCCAGCGGCTTGGCCAGGCCCCAGTCCAACAGCAGGGTTTCGCCGTAATCGCCGACCATGACGTTGTCCGGCTTGAGGTCGCGGTGGATCACTCCCTTGCTGTGAGCGTACGCCACCGTCTGACCGAGGTTGAGGAAGAACTGCAGTAGTCGCATCCCCTGCACCTCGCGCGACCCTGTTGTGGCAGGGTCTCCCCCTGTTGTGACACGGTCTCCTGACCGTGCCACAATGGGGGGCGCGTGGTACTCGGCAACGATCTCCGACAGGGTGCGCCCCTGGATGAACTTCATCACGTAAAACGGCTTGCCGTTCTCGTCGGTGCCCAGTTCGTGGATGGGGACGACGCCGGGGTGTTCCATCTGGCCGGTGATCTGCGCCTCGCGCAGGAACTGGTCTTGCTGGTCGCCTGAGGGCTTGCCACGCATCTTCTTGAGGGCGACCGGCCGGCCGATGTCGCAGTCCTCGGCGAGCCAGATCTCGCCCATGCCGCCCTTGGCGTGGAACTTCTTGAGCAGGTAGCGACCCGAGCGCATCTCGGGCGCCACCGCCGGGTAGGCCCCGGGAGACGGCGTCCCGGTGGCATCGATCCGCCGGTGGTGCGTCCCGGGCGCCGAACCGGCTGGGGGCGGTTCCTCGGCAGGGCGTGGGGAGCCGGTGCGCGTGGCGGGGGCGTCAACGGTGGC
>DASPXY010001125.1:0-8403 GCA_035637055.1 Gemmataceae bacterium
CCGCGTGAGGATGACACGGTGACCAGGTGACCAGGTGACCAGGTGAAAGGGAGTTACGCCGGTCACCTGGTCACCGTGTCACCCTGTCACCTTGTCATCCGCAAGGGCCCGAGAGCCTTCCTCCTCCCAGGTCTCGCGGTAGACGCCCCAGAGCTACCAGGGCCGCCTGGAACACTGGCGGCCTTCTCCGTTTCAGGGTTTCCACGCCCACGCTCAGAACCACCCCAGCGCCTGGGCGATGATGCTGCCGGTGACTGTGCCGCACAGCACGGCGATGAGAACTTCCACTGGGAACAACCACCGATAACGGCGTGGCGGCGTCATGGCTCATCATCCTCTCGCGGATACCGGGGAAGGTTCGACCGCACACGCACGGCGCTGCTGGCCAACCAGGTCACACCGGCCACACTGCCCAGCACCATTGCCTCACGGTCGCGCTGGCCTCCGGCCTTGACGAAGGAGGCCAGGGCCAGCACGACGAGGAGCAGGCAGATGATGAACTCAACGACGTAACCCCACATCTTCGGCATCATCCCGAACCCGCCGCCGGGACGCAAGCAGAAACCACCCCGCCCGGCGTCCAGGCCAGCGTCAGGCGAGCGCAGACGGCAAGGGCAAGCGTTGCCGACCCTCCTGTATGCACTGCAGGCCGTGGAGGCGGGATTTTGCTTGACGGGGTTGGCGGGGCGCGGGAATATCCCCGCACGGTAGCGTGCGGAGAAGCGCCGTGGCCCGAACGAAGGTGCTGAACCTTTGGTTCGGGGCGAAGAAGGCGAATAGGTTCGGTCGGCTTCGTCAGTATTTCGGAGGACAGCGTATGGCGAACGTGTCACCCCGTGCCAGGGAAGAGCGCTCTGGTCCTGTGCCATCCGTCTGGAAAGGTTATATTTGGCAGGACAACGAGAGTTTTGCTACCACGGTGCTGATGTGGGAAAGAGGCGGGGAACTCCTTGAGGGCGAGATCCGGTTCACCATGCCTTGGGGTTTCGGCGAACTCACCTTCGAGGGAAGGATCGTGGACCGGAACACTATTACCCCGGCACGAAAGATCCTCACTAGCCCGAAGCGTAAGCGAGGGAATGAGTTATCGCAGTCCCTCGCTTACGCTTCGGGTTAGTGTGACGATCTTCCATGCCGGAGTAATACGTCGGCAAAATCGAGGGGAACCGCATCTCAGGCACTTGGCAGGTGCCCAGTGCGAATCAGTATGATCGGTTTTCTCTGGAGCGCGTTGAGGGAAGTGGGTGAGCAACTCACCCCACCTCGTGCCGCTTGTTGGCCATCGCCTCAACGAACGCATCCGCCCACCAGGCAGGGCCACCTCCCTCCATCGCCGACGTGGAGGAGGTCGAAGCGATGCGCGCGCTTCACCCGACGGTCCAGGCCGAAGTGGATGTAGGCAACCCCTGCCTTGTCGGCCCAAACGTCGCCGAAGCCGGCGCGACAGGCCGGCTCCCCCGGGAACGCCTTCTCCATCAGCAGGTGATAGGCGCTTGCCTGGCACCCGAAGATGCCGTCCACCTCCGTCTCCGTCATCCCCAACCGGACGCGGTTGAAGTTCGCTGCCGTCACGCCAGGCGACCAGAACAGCCCTTTCGCCACGCCCAGCGCGAGGGCCACGACGCACAGCGTCACGCCCAACCACGTCAGCCGCCGCCAGCCATCCCTCCTCATGGACCAGGCCCTCCACGTTGACCGCGCGCCAGGGGCACGAACCGCACCGCCCGCACCTTGCCCTCGCCGTCGAAGTCCACAGCGACAGTCCCCTCCCGACTGTACCAGATGCAGCGCCAGCCGCCCTCGACGTGTTCGCCCGTGGCAGGGTCGATCCAGTCCGCCTCGACATCTGGCCCTCGCCCCAGGACGGCCAACACCTGCTCGCCCGTCATGCCGTAGCGGATGGCGTCGGCCTTGGCCTCCATCCCCGATGGCTGGGACTGCAAGCCAACCTCGAGCGCGCACAGCAGTGCCAGCACGGCGAAAACGACGGCAGGTGGCGCGGCGGTGCGGTGAAGGAGGCGATGAACTGGTCGAGGAAGACATCACGCAGCCGCTTGAGGGACTTGATGGCGATGGCGTTCTCGAAGCGCGAGAGGGTGGGCTGACTCGCCAGGTCCGGGTCATCCGGGGAGCGGTCGGCGACGAGCTTGAAGACGGGATCGCTGCGCAAGGTGTCGTGGTCGTTCTGGTCCTCGTAGCCGGCGAGGATGCCGTAGACGCGGCCGCGAACCATCTCCAGGAAGGAGTGTTCGGTGAGGTCGGGGTCGTCGAGGGCGTCGGCGAAGGCCCGGGTGAGCCCGATGCGCTGATCAGACTGGCGGATGGGGAGCAGGCCGGCGTCGCTGGAGAGCTGGCCTGGTGAGGGCTCGATGACGAGCGCCGTGCCGAAGCAATTGAGGTTTTGTGGCCAGGCGTTTGGTATACTCATCGACTGTCTCCCCTGTTAAGGAACAGACCCGCCAGCTCAACAGGTTCGACGCTCGCGGACGTTACAGATTCCGCAATCCACATGAGGAGTCGGGGAGAAACCGTCCCGTTGGGACGCTCAAGCCTTTCGGTACCCCGATGAGCGAAGTCACCCGCATCCTGTCTGCCATCGAACAGGGCGATCCCCACGCCGCTGACCAGTTGTTGCCCCTGGTCTACGAAGAGTTGCGCACCCTGGCGGCCAACCAGCTGAGCCAGGAGCGCCCTGGCCAGACGCTGCAGCCAACGGCCCTGGTTCACGAAGCCTATCTCCGTTTGGTGGACGCCGATCCGGCCCGCCAGTGGAACAGCCGGGGGCACTTCTTCGCCGCCGCCGCGGAAGCGATGCGCCGCATCCTGATCAACCGGGCCCGCGACAAGCAGCGCCTCAAACGGGGTGGCGGGTGGCGGCGGCTGGACCTGGACCACCTGGCCGTCGCCGCCGACGCCTCGGACGACGACCTGCTCGCGCTGGACGAGTCCCTCGACCGACTGGCCGCGGAGCATCCGGTGTGTGCCGAGGTGGTCAAGTTGCGCTTCTTTGCCGGTCTGACCCTGGAGGAGGCGGCCGCCTCCCTGGGCCTCGCCCGGCGAACCGCCGACCGCTACTGGGCCTACGCCCGCGCCTGGCTGTACGACGCCCTGAGCCAGGATGAGGCGCCCGGACAGGAAGAATCTTGAAAAAATGGCAAGAGAAGTGGCGCATTTCGCCTGGCGACGGGGCACTGAATACCAGCCCAGAACGAGCGAGGTCGTGCCATGACCAACATCAACCGCCACATCCTGACCCTGTTCACGGAAGCGGTCGAATACGCGGGGCCCGCGGAGCAGGCGGCGTACCTTGACCGCGCCTGCGGCGACCAGCCGGAGGTACGTGCGCGGGTGGAAGCGCTGCTGCGGGCCCACCGGGAGGCGGGCCATTTCCTGGAAGGGGAGGCGCCGACTCCGCCCTCGGGCGCCACCGTCGCGGAACCGCTCCCCGGCGAACGGCCTGGCACGGTGATCGGCCCGTACCGGCTGCTGCAGCCGCTCGGCGAGGGCGGCATGGGCACGGTGTACCTGGCCGAGCAGACGCACCCCGTCCAGCGTCAGGTCGCCCTCAAGCTCATCAGGCCGGGGCTGGACAGCCGCCAGGTGATCGCCCGCTTTGAGCAGGAGCGGCAAGCGCTGGCGTTGATGGACCACCCGAACATCGCCAAGGTCCACGACGCCGGAACGACGCCCGATGGCCGACCGTTCTTCGTCATGGAACTGGTCCAGGGGGTGCCGATTACGCGCTATTGTGACGAGCACCGCCTGACACCGCGGCAGCGGCTGGAACTGTTTATCCCGGTGTGCCAGGCGGTGCAGCACGCGCACCAGAAGGGCATCATCCACCGCGACCTCAAGCCGAGCAACGTGCTGATCGCCCTGTACGACGGCCGGCCGGTGCCGAAGGTGATCGACTTCGGCGTCGCCAAGGCCACCGAGCAGCGGCTGACCGAGCGGACGCTGCTTACCGAGGTTGGGGCGGTGGTCGGCACGCTGGAGTACATGAGCCCCGAGCAGGCCGGGTTGAACCCGCTCGACACCGACACGCGCAGCGACGTGTACGCCCTGGGCGTGCTGCTGTACAAACTGCTCACCGGCTCGACTCCCCTGGACCGTCAGCGCCTGCGGGGGGTGCCGCTGCTGGAAGTGCTGCGGCGGATCCGCGAGGAGGAGCCGCAAAGGCCCAGCGCCCGCCTGGACAGCGCCGAGGAACGGGCGGCCATCGCCGCCCACCGTGGCCTGGAGCCCAGCAAGTTGAGCGGCCAGTTACGCCAGGAGGTGGACTGGATCGTGCTGAAGTGCCTGGAGAAGGACCGCGACCGCCGCTACGAGTCGTCCAGTGCGCTGGCCGCGGACCTCGAGCGTTACCTGGCCGACGAGGCGGTGCTGGCGTGCCCACCGTCGGCGTGGTACCGCTTCCGCAAGTTCGCCCGGCGGAACAAGGCGTCGCTACTGACGGTGACCACCGTGCTGGTGGGCCTGGCGGTGAGCACGCTGCTGATCGCCCGGGCCTATCACGAAGAGAGCTTGCAGCGGGTCCTGGCAGAGAAAAAGGAGAGGGAGGCCCGCGCCAAGGAAAGTGAAGCCAACGCCGAGAGGCTGCGCGCGGAGGAGAGCAGGAAGGACGCCCTGGCGCAAGAAAAGGAAGCCCGCGACGTCGTGGACAGGTTTCTCTGGCGGGTCAGCTGCGACAAGCTGCTCTACCAACCGGGCCTGCAGCCGATGCGCCGCGAACTGCTCGAACATGCGTTGCGGTATTACCGCCGCTACCTGCACAAGCACGAGTACGACCCGGCCTTCCTGGCCGAAGCCGCCACCGTCTACTGCGGCGTGGGCGAGATCAACCGGTTGATGGGGCAGAAGGCTGCTTCCGGGCAGGCCTATGAGAAGGCCCGTGCCATCGGAGAAAAGCTGGTCCAAGAGCGGCCCACGCACGCGCACCGGAAGGTGCTGGCCTTGGCCTACCTGCTGTCAGGCAATCTGTTCAGGGAAACCGGACCGCTTGAGGAAGCTCTGCGGCATTATCGCTCGGCCGTCCCTTTGTACGAGGCCCTGGTCGAGGCCGACCCGAAAAACCTCACCCTGCAACGCGACCGGGCATCGCTTTACGGCAACATGAGTCTGGTTTTTCAGCGCATGGCATCTCCGGCCGAGGCGCTCCGCCACCAGCAGGAGGCGGTGAAACTGTGGGCCCACTTGGTCCAGAGCAACGGGCACTTCCAGTTTCGAGCGGACCTGGCGACGGCCCACGTCCAGATGGCGGGGAGCCTGATAAACCTCGGCCGACATGAACAGGCCCGCGCCTGCACCGAGCGCGCCGTGCAGATCCTGGCGCCGCTCGTGACGGACAGTGGCATAGCGCCCGACCTCCGCAACGCCCTGGCCAGGGCCTATGAAAACCTGGGTTTGACGTGCACGAAAGCCCGCGATCTCGACAAAGCCCTCGCCTGGTTCGAAAAGGCCCGCGCCCATCTGGATAGGCTGGTCCGTGACAACCCCGCCGTGACGGATTACCAGTCTTCGCTCGGGCGCATCTACTTTGACATCGGCATGACGCATTACCTGGCCAACCGGGATCAGGACAGTCTTTCCATGCTGGAGGAGGCCCGCCGCCTGCAGGAACCCCTGGCCCGCGCCCATCCGACGGTCACCGAGTACGTCCGGGACCTGGGGCTCACCTATCACCATCTCGGCGGAATACAAACCGAACCGGACAAGCAGCGGCGTTACCACGACCTGGCGCGCGAACTCCAGGAGCGCCTGCTCGAGGGAGATCCGGGGCTCCCTACGTTACAGGCAGAACTGGCCTTGACCTATCGGGCCATCGCCTACTCGCGCTACCCGAGGGCCGGCCAGTTTTCGGAAGGCCGGAAGTATTACGCCAAGGCCATCGACCTCCTCGAACAGGCGGTCAGGAAACAGCCGGCCGAGTTCCTCAACCGCATGCGGCTCGCGGCGGTCTGTTCCGAGTTCGGCGCCCTCCAACCCGAGCCGGACGAGAAGTTGCGCTACTACGACCGGGCGCGCGCGGTGCTGGAGCAGCTCCGCGCGGAGTTCCCCGAGGAATTTGCTGTCAAGGCCGCCCTCGCCCGGAGCTATCAGCTGATCGCTTACTGGCGGTACAAATGCGTCGGCCGGTACCCGCAGGCCCTGGAGTATTTCGAGCGGGCCCGCGGCCTTTTTGAAGAAGCCGCGAAAGACCCGACTCTCCGCGCGGAGGTCGGGCACCTGAAGGGCGTCTACTGGGAGATAGCCAAGGGCAATCACCTGGTGGGGATGGGGCACGTGCGAGGCGGCCGCCTGAACGAGGGCATCGACGCGTTTACCCGGGGCCGCGCGGTGAACCGAACCCTGGTGGAGCGGTTTCCCGACGGGGCGGAGTACTGGCGCGAGCTGATCGTGGTGAACGTCGCCCTGGGCGTGTGTCTGCAAAAAGCGGGCAAACCGAAGGAGGCGGAAGCGGCCTACCGGGAGGCCGTGGAGGTGCTGCGCCGGGCCGTGTTGGGGAAACACATCCCGGCCGCGGACCTCGCCAGGGACCAGCTGTTTGCGCCCCTGCGGTCGCGCGAGGATTTCCAGAAGTTGGTTGCGGAGGTGAACGGGAAGCAATGACGCCGCCCCAAACACCAGACCCAGTTCCCCGGGGTGCGTAAAGCCCCCGAGCAAAAGCGGCCGGTGCGGTCTTACCGCCAAGCAAGCCCCGCACCGGCCTGGTCTCGCCCCGGCGCTCGGTCTGCGCGCCGGCCGCGATGTCGTCTTCATCCTATCGCAGACCCGCTCATGCGAGGAGATGGACTATGTGGCTGAACGACCTGTACGAGCATTGGCGTGGTCGGTCGGCGAAAGCGCAGCGCTCCCGCTCGCCGGCGCCGCGCTGCCGCGGCCCGCGGCTCACCCTGGAACGACTCGAAGACCGGACGGTGCCGGCCAGCTTCACCGCGGCCAGCGTCGCCGAACTGGTCGCGGACATCAACGCCGCCAACCTGCTCGGCGGTGCAAACACGATCACCCTCGCTCCCGGTACCACCTTCACGATGACCGCCGCGGACAACGCGACCGACGGCGGCAACGGGCTGCCGGTCGTGGCCGCGGGCGACGACCTGACCATCCAGGGCAACGGCGATGTCATTGAGCGCAGCGCGGCCGCCGGGACGCCGGCGTTCCGCCTGTTCGACGTGGCCGCCGGGGCGTCCCTGACGCTGTCCGACCTCATCCTGCAAGGCGGCCTAACGTACTCGGGGGGCGGGGCCGTCTACAACCAGGGTGCCCTGACCCTCGACGGTGTCATTGTACAGCACAACTTCGGTGGGTATGCGGGCGGTGGCATCTGGTCGAACGGCTCGCTGAACATGGAGGGCAACACCATCGTCCAGAACAACCAGGCCCGCGGCGTGGACGGGTTCGCCTACTTCGATTTCTTCTCGGGCACGCTACTGACTCTTCCCGCCGGTTCGGCCTCCGGCGGCGGGCTGTACGTGGCTGGCGGCACGGCCCTGTTAACGGACGTCACGCTGTCGGGCAACACCGCCCAGGGCGGCCGTGGTGCCGATGCCGCGACCTTCTACGACCTCTTCAGTGGCCTGACTATCCGCGTCTCCGCAGGTAATGGAGGTTCCGGGTACGGCGGCGGCCTGCACGCCGTCGGCGGCACCCTCGAACTGCACAACACCAGTGTGACTGGCAACTCCGCCCTGGGTGGCGCCGGCGGCCTCGGGGGCTTGAAGGAGAAAGATGGCAGGGCTGGCCCGGGGTTAGGGGGCGGCCTGTACCTCGATGCCGCCGCCGGTTGCCTCGATGCCTTCACGAAGGACCATGTCAAGGACAACTTCGCCTCCAGCCACGACGCGAACATCCACGGGCAGTGGAAGCGGTGCTGAGGGGCTCCTCCCGCGGAAGGCTGTACCGGCTCCCCTGTCTCCGGCAGCCTTTCCTTTCCTCCACGACAGGGCCAAGGAGCAACCCATGATGGGGTATCGGTTCGGGCTGGCCGCCCTCGCAGCCGAGTTGGCCAAAGCCCAGGCTTCGACATCCGTCGGCATCCCGAGGTTCGGATTCGCTGGCCAGAGCCAACACCAGGGCCAGACCGCCCAGGCGGAGGCGCACCAGAAGGCTGAAGTGGCAGCCAGCGCCGCCGCCGCGGTGGGCGCCGCCTTGCAGCAACAGACCGAGTGGCTACTCCACGAGGTTCGGACCAGTGCCCAGGAGATGTCCAGCGCGGGCACGGTCGAGGAGCGCCTCGCCGCGCTGGTGGGGCGCGTCGCCAAGCTCCAGAGCCTGATGAGCAAACTGTTGCACGCCCTGCACGGCCTGGGCCATTGACCCGCCCCACGACCAAGTCTCGCCCGGCTGCGGCCCGCGCTCCGACCCAGAGCGCGGACCGCTGCCTCCCTCGATCAGAGCGGCCGG
>DASPXY010001126.1:0-3870 GCA_035637055.1 Gemmataceae bacterium
GGAGGCGGCCAGCTACGACGGTCCGGCGTTGATCATCGCGTACAGCCATTGCATCGCCCACGGCTACGATCTGCGCTTCGGCGCCGAACAGCACAAACTGGCGGTCAACTCGGGCGTCTGGCCGCTGTACCGTTACGACCCGCGGCGCACGGAGCGCGGCGAGCCGCCGCTGATCATCGACGTGCCGCCCGGCAAGGCGACCGTCGCCGAGTACATGCGCAACGAGACGCGCTTCCGCATGGTGGAGAAGATCGATCCCGAGCGGTTCCGTCGGCTGGCGGTGGCAGCGCGCGACCACGCCGCACAGCGCGTTGCCCTGTATGAGCAACTCGCGCGCATTACCCTGCCCGCGCCGCCGCAAGGAAAGGAGGCCCCGCGATGAACCTCGCCACGAGCTACATGGGTTTTGAGCTGTCGAATCCGCTGGTCCCCGGCGCCTCGCCGTTGGTGGACAACCTCGACACGGTGCGCCGGCTGGAGGACGCCGGGGCGCCGATGATCGTGATGCACTCCCTCTTCGAGGAGCAACTCGTCCGCGAGGAGCTGGCGGTGACGCGCTCGATCGAGACGCCCAAGGATTCCTTTGCCGAGGCGCTGAGCTATCTGCCCGAGCCGGAGGAGTTCACGCTCGGGCCGGACGAGTACCTGGAACAGGTGCGCCGCCTCAAGGCCGCGGTGGCGATCCCCGTGATCGGCTCCCTCAACGGCACCACGGAGGGCGGCTGGCTGCGTTACGCCCGCCTGATCGAGCAGGCAGGGGCAGATGGCCTGGAACTGAACCTCTATGAGCTGGCGATCGATACGGAAGAGACAGGCGCGGAGGTGGAACGGCGCGGCCTTGCCGTCGTGCGTGCCGTCAAGGAATCGGTCCGCATCCCGGTGGCGGTGAAACTGTCGTCGTTCTACTCGTCGATTGCGAACTACGCGCGGCAGCTGGACGAGGCGGGGGCGGATGCGCTGGTGCTGTTCAACCGCTTCTATCAGCCGGATATCGACGTGGAACAGCAGGAGTTGTTGCGCGTCTACCTGTCGAGCCCGGCCGAACTACTGTTGCGACTGCGCTGGATCGGGGCGCTGTCGGGGCGCGTGCGGCCGTCGCTGGCGGCGACCGGCGGCGTGCAGACGGCGGTGGACGTGATCAAGGCCGTGATGGCGGGTGCCCACGTGACGCAGATGGTATCGGCCCTGTTGCGTCACGGACCGGAGCATCTGCGGCAGGTACGCCGCGATCTGGAGCGCTGGCTGGAAGAGCACGAATGCGGTTCGCTGCGCCAGATCCAGGGCAGCATGAGCCTGCAGCGCTGCCCCGACCCGGCGGCCTACCGGCGGGCGAACTATATTCGCCTGCTGCAGAGCTGGCAAGTAGATGAAATGCTTTGAAACCGCTGGACACAATAAGGCGAGCGGCGCGGCGTGAGCCCGCCGGTAAAAGTTACCGGCGGGCTCACGCCGCGCCGCTCGCCGGCAATCTCCTGCCGCTTACGTCGATCGTTCCGCGCCGACGATCTGCAGTTCCGGCGGACCGTCGGGCAACACGTCGAGGAAAGTCCCGCCGTTCTCGAAAAGGCCATCACCGACCGCACAAGTCCACAATACCCGCAGGACCAGCACCAACGGGTCGTTCTTCCCGGGTACGGGCAAACTCAGGCGGAGTTTCTGCCCCAACAGGCCCTGCGCCGCGAGCAGACGCATGCCGGTCGGGGACAGATCGCGGCTGAGCAAATTCAAGCAGCGGCCATCTTCCGTTTCGACTGCGACCGGCTGCACGAAATCGACGCGGCCCTGCTGGCGCCGTTCCTGTTCGGCAGCGCGAGCCTTGTGCGCGCGGATCAGTTGGTTGACAGTGGCAGCAATCGCCTGCTGCCGGCTCTGCTCCTGCTGGACGCGCGGACTGACGGTGTCGAGGTAATAGTAACGTCCCTGGCGGTAGTGGAGCGCTCCCCGCGCGAGCGCGAGTACATCCTTCCAGTGGGCCTCGGGGAGCCCTACCTCGGTCAGTTCGGCGCGCACCTCACGCGGAATAACGTAACCCTGCCGCTGGGCACGGCGGACGACGATGTCGGCGACGGGCTGCAGGTCGGGTGGGGACATGACAGGTGGCACCTTGATCGGCCAGGACGTTCGTTACCTCACGGTATCATAGCACATTTTCCACCAGACTCAGCGCATCGCCGTCACATGGGCCAGCGCCGCGTGGACTGCCTCGGTCTCGGTCGCCCCGGTGGCCTCGACGTGCCGGCTGCGCTGCGGGTCCGCCGTGGGCAGCACGAAGGTGAAGCGATACCTGCCGCACGGCAGCCGCACCAGCTGGACGCTCACGGCGCCGAGCCGGTTCAGCTGGGCGTGCGTCGCGTTCCAGTCGAGGGGGGTAGCGGGGACGGTGGTCGGCGTCCACTGGGCCGTGGCGACGCCGAGTTCTTCCGGTGCCGGGAGACGGAGGGCGCTGGGCCGTGGTGCGATTGGGACAGGGGGCGGATCCTCCATCTGGGCACGGGCGACGGGCTCGCGCCGCGGCTGCTGCTGCGCCAGGGCGGGGCCTGGCGGGTTCACCGTCGGCCGTTGCGGTGCGGACGCCTGGGGCGCGGACGGCGCAGGCCATCGCTGCCACTGGGGTGAAGGCTGCGGCACAAAGACTGGCTGCGCGTAGACCGGCGCGGGCCAGCCCGGCGGACCGCCGAGCAGCGGGGCACACCCCGCCGGGCCTCAGGAGCCAGGGCCGCTATGAGCGACCCCGTGCGGCAGCAAAAGAAAAGTTCCCAGCGACGCCAAACCCATCAGCGCTTCCTTGCGCATGGTCGAAATCCTCCGTCGGGGCAGGCCGGCCGAAGAGATGCGGGTCGGGCCGTGCGTGCCTCCCTGGAATGGAGCGGGCGAGTGAGGAATAACAGAAGCCTTCGCGGCGGAAAAGGGCAAGATTCCACGGCCAGGGAGGCTGCATAAGTTACAACGAGGTGAGGAGAAATTACAATCGTGACGGCAAGAGTTGGCGCTTCCGCTCCGGAGCAGGCTGGCCGTCATTTGTTCGATGCCTGCTTCGCCAACTTTGCGACAAAGGCCGCGTGTTCGGGAGTCGCCAGCCCGGTCTGCAGCGACGCCAGGACGCGCTGACGCTGACCGCCCAGCATGGCCTCCGCATCGAGCCATAACCCGGGAAACTCGCGCGACCGAAAGATGCCATCCGTCGGGAGCGGGACTTCCTTGTACTTGCCGCGCTGGCGCACGAACCAAAACACCTGCTGCATGCGTAACGCCAGGACGACGTACTCGCGCACGCCGGCCTTCTGGTAGTCGTCCTTCTTACGGTGCAGGTCAATCGACTCGGTGGACCAGCTGACTTCCACGATTAGTTCCGGCGCCCCACGCAGGTACTCGTCCTTATCCGCGTAGACCTGGCCACCGTATTCGGGAGTGACGAACAGGCAGACATCCGGCTCTGGTTCACTGTCCGGTCCCAGGATCTGAGTATTGTTCAGCAACACATCGGTTCCCGGAGTCGCCTCGGCATACTCACCCAGCCAATGGCTCACGATCTGCTGGGCTTTGCTGTGCGGAATCTTTTGCGGGGAGGCCATGTAGACGATCCCTCCGATGAGTTCCGCCCGGCAGCCCTTTGGCATGGCCTCGTAGCGTGCGTGAAAGGTGGGTTGATCGAGCTGGTCGCCGTTTTGGAGCGGTGGCAGGCGTGTGGTCTGTGGTGGTTTGGCCGTTGCCATGTCCGTGACCTCCTGTCCTGATTGTGAGCTTCGTTCTGCATCATACAGAACCTTCACGCTCAGAGCAACGAACGCCGTGGCGAGCGGAGAGAGTTCAGCGCCCCCTTGGAGTCTGGAACTTGGTGGGCGAGCGGCGCGGCGTGAGCCCGCCGGTGAA
>DASPXY010001127.1:0-3509 GCA_035637055.1 Gemmataceae bacterium
CCTCGACCTCGTCCGGATCGGTCTTGCTGAACAGGTAATCGTACAGCCGCACCTCGATCGGCAGCGCATGCTCCGCCGAGACCCAGTGAATCGTCGCCTTCACCTTGCGCCCGTCCGGTGCGTTGCCGCCGCGTGTCGCCGGGTCATAGCTACAATGCAGCTCCACCACCTCGCCCTTGTCGTCTTTCACCACGCGTTCGCACTTGATGAAGAAGGCGTATCGTAGCCGCACCTCCCGTCCCGGCGCCAGACGGAAGAACTGCTTCGGCGGATCCTCGCGGAAGTCGTCGCGCTCGATGTACAGCACACGGCCGAACGGCACTTTGCGCGTCCCCGCCGCCGGATCCTCCGGGTTGTTGACCGCGTCGAGCTGATCGACCTGGCCTTCGGGGTAGTTGTCGATCACCACGCGCAGCGGCCGTAGCACGCCCATCACGCGCGGCGCCCGCTTGTTCAGATCCTCGCGCACCGCCCCTTCGAGCCGCTGAATCTCGATCACGCTGTTGAACTTCGCGACGCCGATGTCCTTGCAGAACTGCCGGATCGCCTCGGGCGTGTAGCCGCGCCGCCGAATCCCTGCGATCGTCGGCATGCGCGGATCGTCCCAGCCGCGCACGTACTTGCCCTGCACCATCTCGATCAGCCGCCGCTTCGACAGCACCGTGTAGGTCAGGTTCAGACGGGCGAACTCGATTTGCTGCGGCGCATAGATGCCCAACTCCTTGATGCACCAGTCGTACAGCGGCCGATGGATCTCGAACTCCAGCGTGCAGATCGAGTGAGTAATCTTCTCAATGGAGTCGGATTGTCCGTGAGCCCAATCGTACATCGGATAAATGCACCACTTATCGCCCGTGCGGTGATGGTGCGCCCGCATGATGCGATACATCACCGGATCGCGCAGGAAGAAGTTCGGCGAACTCATGTCGATCTTCGCCCGCAGCGTCCGCGCACCGTCGGGGAACTCGCCGGCGCGCATGCGCCGGAACAGATCGAGATTCTCTTCGATCGATCGATTGCGATACGGGCTCTCCTTGCCCCCGCCGACGCCGCCACGGTACTCGGCCACCTGCTCGGCGGTCAGGTCGCAGACGTAGGCTTTCCCCTTGCGAATCAGTTCTTCGGCCCATTGGTAGAGTTGCTCGAAGTAGTCGGAGGCGTAAAACTCACGCTCCTCCCAGTCGAACCCTAGCCAGCGCACGTCGCCCTTGATCGAATCGACGTACTCCTGTTCCTCCTTGGTGGGATTGGTGTCATCGTAGCGCAGGTTGCACTTGCCGCCGTACTCCTGGGCGAGACCGAAGTTCAGGCAGATCGACTTGGCGTGGCCGATGTGCAGATAACCGTTCGGCTCGGGCGGGAAGCGCGTCTGCACGCGGCCCTGGAATTTGCCCGTTTTCAGATCGTCGTCGATGATTTCCTGAATGAAGTGGCGGGCCGGAGCGGTCGGTTCGGGTTTGTTTGCGGCGTTCGGCTTATCCATGTCTCTCGTCCCTCGCTGGGGCGCCGCCCGGAGGGAGAGAGGCGGCGCGGTGCATCCGGGTGTTATAGCAAAACCCGGCGCACCGCGTAAGCCGTGTTGCAACGCGCCCCGGCGAGCCCGCAGGGCGGGCTCGCCGGGGCGCGTTGGGATGCAATCGCTTCCTCGGCACGATCCTTACGGGAGATTGGAGGTGGGGACGATAGTGCCGCTCGTGGAACTACTGCTGGAACTCGTCGTTGAAGCGGTGCTGGAACCGCCGGGGCTCTGCGCAGGTGGAGGCGGTGGCAACTGACACTTCCCGCCTTGGCTGCCTTGACCGCTTTGAACGCTCGCACTCGCAGAAGCGGAGGACGGCGGTTGGCTCGTCTGATTGCCTTTCTGTGAGGTGCTGGCACTTTGCTGTCCCTGCGTTTTCTGCTGGGCAGTCCGCTGCTGAGTCTGGGCAGCCCGCTGCATGGCTGCCTGCTGCTGCGCGAGCCACTGCTGGTACGCCTGTTGCTGCATCATCCGCTGCTGGTAAATCTGCTGCGGCGACCGGCTTTGTGCCCTCACTTCGCTCTGGGAAAGAACCAAGCCTCCCAGCAGGGCTACGGCGATACTCAACCTCAGGGACGGCCTGCGCTCAACGTGCCCCTGCCCACTCACTGAGCACCATTTCCAACGCATGATGACCTCGCAAGAAGCTGTCAGGGGAGCATCCCCCCAAGATGTGACACCGGAAAGATCCGGTGGGGGGAAGTCGTCCAGTTCGGGCAAGAGTGCCGGTTCGGCATTCCGGTCTGGACAACATTCCGTCTCCAAGGGGATAGATGCGAGGGCCAGCAAGTGTCGGCGCCGGGCGACTAGAATTTTTTCGGTCCCTTCGGGGGAGGCTTCTTGCCCTTCGGGGGAAAGCCATCCTCTCGCCCCCAGCCTGGTTCCGGGGGCGGTTCGGGGCGTGGGCCGAGACCAGGAGGGCCGAAGCCAGCCTCCAGCGCGAAATGAAGCCGGCCGTAGAAGGTCTCGCCGGTCATCTCCCGCCAGGCGGTCTTCTGCGGAGTCGTCAGCAGAGCAAGGACGGCCTGCTCCGTCTTCTTCCCGATCTTGTGAATTTCGTGGTGAATCTCTGGCGGGTGCATCCCGGGTCGGAAGACGTCCCTCTGGGTCCGCTGAGCTTCGTCCAGCAGGACTCGGATCCGGGTTTTCTGGTCTGCGGTGATTCGCAGGGCGTCGGCCAACGCGGGCTCGGCGAATACCTGGGGGCTGCGCATCTGCAGGGCGATTTGCTTCAGCCGCCTGGCCTGGTCCGAGGTCAGAATGGCGGCCATCGCTTGCTCGTTCGCCTCCGCCATCTCCTTGAACTTCTTGCCCCGTTCCTGCTCCGAAAGGGTCAGACTCAGGCGAAACACCTCATGCCGTTGGTCCTGGACTCGCTCGAACAGCTTCTTGAACTTACCGTCCGGATCCCACCCGATCCCGAGGTCGTGCCGGACGTCGGGCTCCTCAAGGAGCATGGCTCGGAGCATCAGGTGGACGTACTCCTGCTGGGCAGACAGAGCACTGAGAATCTGCGTCACGCGCTTTCTGCTGGCGTCCAATTCGGCGCGGGCCGCCTCGTCCCCCTGGTGTTGCTCGATGAAGCGCTGGTAATACTGGAGCGCCCCTGCGAGCATCCGTTGCCGCACCTGCAACAACTCGGGCCGATCGCCCAACTCCTCTGCGCTGATCCGGGTCAGGAAATCGACCACCTGCAGCGCCTGTGTCAGGTTATTCTCTGCCCGGGTCCATTGCCGCCGTACTTCCTCCGCTTTCTCGCTTTCGCGCTGGTAGGCGGCTGTCACCTCACTGTTGGAGCGTGCGATCAGCACATTGCTGATCATCAGGCCGACCATCCCCAGCAGCAACAACGTCACCGCCGACGCCACCGCTCCCTTGTGTCGCCGCGACCACTTCAGGCCCCGATCCAGCAGCGTCGGCCGGCGCGCGTGGATCGGCTTGTCTTCGAGGAACCGCTGCAAGTCGTCGGCCAGCTCTTGGACGGTGGAAT
>DASPXY010001128.1:0-6243 GCA_035637055.1 Gemmataceae bacterium
GTGCCGGTCTTGAAGCGGGCGAGCTGGAAGCCACAGGCGGTGAGGCTGTCGCTGAGCGCCTCGGCGGACGGATCACCCGCCCGCCCGCCGCGCGTCTTCGCCTCGCCCATGTGCATCAGCGCCTTGAGGAAGGTGCCGGTCGTCAGCACCACCGCACGGGCGCGGTAGAGCGTGTTGCCCCGCACCTGAACGCCCACGACACGACGACCCGAAGAATGGAGAACGGAGAACGGAGAACAGGGAACGGAGAATGAAGCCGGATCCCGTTCCTCGTTCTCTGTTCCCCGTTCTCCGTTCTTCATTTCTTCGATGAGAATCCCTTCGATGATCTCTTGCCGCAGCGTCAGGTTGGGCTGAGCCTCGACGCGGTGTTTCATGGTGAACTGATAGAGTTTCTTGTCGGCCTGGGCGCGCGGCGAGTGCATGGCGGGGCCTTTGCCGCGGTTAAGCATGCGGAACTGGATGCCAGTCGCGTCGATCACCTTGCCCATCTCGCCGCCGAGGGCGTCGATCTCGCGGACGATCTGTCCCTTGGCGACGCCGCCGATGGCCGGGTTGCAACTCATCTGGGCGACGGTGTCGGCGTTCATGGTCAGCAGGGCGGTCCGCAGGCCCATACGGGCAGCGGCGAGGGCGGCCTCGGTGCCGGCGTGTCCGGCGCCGACGATGACAACGTCAAATTCGTAAACGAGTTGAGCCATGATTGGATAAGGGCAGTGCAGGGGGACGACTCTTCAGGGAATATACCCAAGGCGGGGGAACAGAAAAAGGCCGAATGCCGCCGGGGGTCGGCGGCGCACCTGGGGCGAGAGAGCGACGCTCCGGCAAACGAGGGAGATTGGAGAGGTTGCAATCGACCAAATCGCGTCTAGCTGCTCCCGCGCGCGGCGCGCCGCGCGATCAGCGCCGCGACGTAGCCGCCTTTGAAGCCACTGTCGATGTTGACGACCACGACGCGCTCGGAGCAGCAGTTGAGCATCGTCAGCAGCGCCGCCAGGCCGCCGAACGACGCCCCGTAACCGACGCTCGTCGGCACCGCGATCACCGGACAATCGACCAAACCGCCGACGACGCTCGGCAGGGCGCCGTCCATGCCCGCGACGACCACGATCGCGTCGGCGCCGCTGAACTGCGGCCGGTGCCGCAGCAGGCGATGGATGCCGGCAACGCCGACATCTGAGAGTATATTTGTCTCACAACCCAGCGCCTGCGCCGTCACCAGCGCCTCGCGCGCGACCGGCAAATCGCTGGTGCCGGCGGTGATAATGACGACGTGGCCGACCTTTGGGGCGCCTGGCGCCGCCGGCAGCCAGAATGTTCGGGCGACTCGGTCCTGCTGGCCCTGCGGAAAGTGGCGAGCCAGGGACTCCGCCTGTTCCGGGCTGAGGCGCGTGGCCAGGCAATCCTGCTTCGCCTCGACGTGTTTGCGCACCACGGCCTCAACCTGTTCGCAGGTTTTCCCCTCGGAAAAGATGACCTCGGGAAAGCCGCAGCGCTCGTGCCGTTGCAGGTCAACGTGGGCGAAACCCAGGTCGGCCTCGGCGCTGTTGTCGAGCCGACTCAAGGCCGCCTCGACGCTCACCTCGTTGGCGCGAACCCGTTCCAGCAAATCACGCAGTTCGGCCTGTTCCATTCGCCCCTCCCTTGAAGATCGAGGATCGAGGATCGTGTCACGTTCTTCTCGGTTCTCGATCTTCGATCCTCTATCCTCAATCCTCTATCTTCAATCCTCATTCTACTGGCGGCGTGAGTCCTTTCGCGACCGCGGCAAGTTCCGCTGGAGTTTTCCGCCGCTACAACCGATACCTTTCCTCCAACGGAACCGCTGCGCCCGGCGTACTTCGGGAGGATCCTGCGATGTCTGCGGGGAATCTGACAGTTGCTTGCGTGTTGCTCGTTTGCGGCCAAGTCCCGGCTGACGTGGTTCCCTGGAACCAGCATAGTTGTAAAATTCCGATCGACATCGAACCCGCCAAGCGGCGTGCCTTCCGCGAGATTGTGCTGTACTACTCCGTCGATGAGGGCAAGACGTGGCATCAGTCCGAGAAGGTCCAGCCCGACGCTGAGTGCTTCAAGTTCCGCACCGCGCAAGATGGCCTCTACTGGTTTCAGGTCGCCGGCGTCAACCTCCAGGGGAAGGAGGAGCCCGCACTCATCCACCAGATCCCGCCCAAGATGAAGATGCTGATCGACACGCGCAAACCGGACTTGCGCATTGCCGCCCGGCGGGACGGGCAGGAGTTGGTGGTCGCCTGGGAAGCGATGGACGCCAATCCCGATCCGAAGAGTCTGACACTGGAGTATCAGGTGCTTGAGGGGACGGCCGCTCCGTGGCTGCCGGTGACGTTGCCCATGCCGCCGCCGGCGCGGGGTGAGGCCCGTACGCGCCTCACCAGTCCGGCAACCGTGGTCGTGCGCATGCAGGTGAAGGATCTGGTCGGGAACACGACGGTCGCGGAAGACAAGGTCGTGGGTACCGACAACATCCAGGCGGGCTTTTCGCAAAAAGCGCAGCCCCCCAACGCCGGAGGACTCCAGCTGCCAGGCCCGGCGGGGGGCCAGGCGACGAAGCCGCCGGCAGTCGATACGCTGCCGACACCGCCGGGAGGTAACGCCCAGTCGCGCACCCAGGACGCGATCCCTGCCTTGCCCGTCAAACCGCCGCCCGCGAGTGGCAGTAATGCCGCTCCGGTGCCCGGAGCAGGGAGTTATCTTGCAAAAGCCGTCCCCAACCGCGCTCCCGAGCCGGTCGGGGCTGCCAACCCCAATCTTGCACCCACTGCGCCGGCACGCCGGCCGCTGCCGCCGGTGCAACTTGTCAACGATCGCTGGATCGTCGTCGAGTATCAGTTGTCGCGCGTCGGCCCCTCGGGCATCGGCAGCGTCGAGTTATACCTGACCCAAGACGACGGTCAGAAGTGGCTGAAGTTCGCTGTGGACGAGGACGCCAAGTCAGGGACGGCCGGCGCCAAGTACCAGCGTTCGCTGGAATTGCCGGCGGGGGATGGCGTCTATGGCCTGTATCTCGTGGTGCGCAATGGCGCGGGCCGGGGCAAGGCGCCCCCGCGTTCGGGGGATGCGCCCGAGATGCGCATTGAGGTGGACACCACGTCCCCCCAGGCCCAACTCCAGTTGCCGCCAGTCCCCGACCCGGAACGCCGCGATGCCCTGTTGCTGACGTGGCAGGCGAAGGACAAGAACCTCGGCACCGGGCCGATTTCCCTCGACTGGGCGGAACAGCGCGACGGCCCGTGGCATCCCATCGCCACGAACGTCCCCAACACGGAGCGGTATTCCTGGCAAGTGCCCACCGGGGTGCCGGTCGAGGTCTTCCTGCGCCTCAAGGTTCGCGACAACGCCGGCAACGAGGCGGTCGCCGTGACCGACCGACCGGAGATCGTTGATTTGACCGAACCGGAAGGGAAGATCAGCACGGTCCGGTCTGCGAACCGAGTACAGGAGTAGCGATTTTCGTGACTCTTGTCGGTGCCGGTTGAAGGTGAGAGGTCAGAGCCCGAGCGCCAGCGAGGGGGAAGCGTTGTCCCGCGCTGGCGCTCGGGCTCTGACCTCTCACCTTCAACCGGACGATGACTCAGAATCGGCTAATCTTGTCGTCCCACCACCCTCCGGGGCCACGTCGTCCACTTCTTCCACCACGTTGCCCCGATCACCGGGTAGGGTTACACTGATCTCATTTGCGATGGCTTTGGTTGCAGGTATCGGTTTCCAACCCCACCACTCGCTGAGGATCTCTCCATGAACGCGCACGAGGACCGTCGTGATTTTCTCAAGGCCGCGGCCCTGGCCGGCGCCGGTTTCTGGGTCGCCGGCGGCGTCGAGGCGGCCAGTAGCCAGGCCGCCAACGACCGCCTCAACTTCGCCTGCATCGGCGTGGGCGGCAAGGGCCGCAGCGACACGGCCGACGCGGCCAGTCACGGCAACGTCGTGGCCATCTGCGACGTGGACGACGGCACCCTGGCCAAGAGCGCGGCGCTGTATCCCAAGGCGCGGCGCTTCAACGATTTCCGCAGGATGTTCGATACCCTGGGCAAGAGCATCGACGCCGTCACCGTGAGTACGGCCGATCACACCCATGCGGTCGCCTCGGCGCTGGCGATGCGGCTCGGCAAACACTGCCACACGCAGAAACCGCTGACCCACAGCATTCACGAAGCCCGCAGGCTGGCGGAGATTGCTCGCGAGCGCAAGGTCGCGACGCAGATGGGCAACCAGGGGACGGCGAGTGCGGCGTTGCGGCGGGCGGCTGCGATCATCCGCGCCGGCACTCTCGGGGCGGTCCGCGAGGTGCATGTCTGGACCGACCGCCCCGGCAAGTACTGGGAGCAGGGCCTCGCCCGACCGGCACAGGCCGCAGTGCCGAAGGCGCTGCACTGGGATCTCTGGCTTGGCCCCGTCGCCGCGCGCCCTTATGGTGTCGGCTATCATCCCTTTCGGTGGCGCGGCTTCTGGGATTTCGGCACCGGCGCCCTGGGCGACATGGGCTGCCACAATTTGAACATGGCCTTCATGGGGCTCGATCTCCGCGATCCCATCGCCGTCGAAGCCGAGACCTCGGGCCACAACAAGGAGAGCTATCCGCGCTGGTCGATTGTCCGTTACACCTTTGCGGAGCGAAATAGTCGTCCACGCTTGACGCTAACGTGGTACGACGGCGGTCGGCGGCCCGCTGCGGAGCTGGCGCCTGGCCAGGATCTCGGCAGCAACGGCTCGCTGGTCATCGGCGCCAAGGGCAAGCTGCTGTTCTCGCGCGGCTACAAGCTGCTGGGCGACGTGGAGGAGCCGCGGGTGAAGGTGACGGAATCGCCGGGCCACTTCGCCGAGTTCGTGCGCGCGATCCGCGGCGGGCCGGCGGCGATGTCCAATTTCCCCGACTACGCCGGTCCGCTGACGGAAACGGTGCTGCTCGGCAATCTCGCGATCTGGGCCGGCAAGCGGATCGAGTGGGACGCCCGGAAGTTGCGGGCGACGAACGCCGCCGAGGTGGCCCCGCTCATTCAACCGACCTATCGCAAGGGCTACAGTCTGTAAGACCGTTCCAGGTTCACGAGCCACGCCAGGGAGGAAGCGGCGATGAACGAGGAACGGGTGCGTCAGATTGTGCGGCAGTTTCAGGAGAACGCCCTGAAGCAGGTGCTCACCAGCCCGGGCAATCTTCGCGAACTGCTGATGGTGGCGAAGGCGGCGGTGCTGCCGCGCCTGGAGTTCGCCGGGATGACCGTGGAGCCGACGACCTTCGTCACCGCCGAGTATCGCCACGTCAGCTCGGACCTGGTGCTGACGCTGACGCTGTTGCCCTCCCGCAAGAGTGGCCGCAAGAGGCGCCTGACGGTGACGATCTTGATCGAGTTGCAGACACAGCCGGATCGGTTGATGCTGTTGCGCGTGCTCGATTACCTGGTGCAAATCTGGAAGCAGCAGGTCAAGCGGCACGGCGAGCGGCACAAGTCGCTGGCGAACGTGCAATTGACGCCGGTGCTGCCGGTGGTGTTGCACACCGGCAGTTACAGCTGGGAGAAGCTGGGCCGCCTCGTGGACCTGATGGACGATGCCGAGGACTTGGCGCCGGTCACGCCCGCCTTCGAGCCGGTATTCGTGAGCCTGCCCAACGTGTCGGAGGCGGAGTTGGAGCAGCGGGGCGGCTCATTCGGGCAGGTGCTCGCCCTGCTCAAGATGCGCAAGGCGCGGAGGGAGCAGTTTGCGCGGCGGTTGGAGCAGACGGTGGCGAAGTTGGGCGAGCTGAAGGGCACGGAACGGCTGCGACGGCTGGAGCTGTTGTCTTACGTCGAGGGTTTGGTGTATCATGCCCGCGAGGCACAGGAGCACAAGACGTTGCGCGAGCGCATCGATGCGGTCCTGCGCGACGACGAAGCGCGATTGGAGGTGGATATGGTCCGAAGGAGTATGGCGGACGTGCATCGCGACGAAATCAGCCGGGAAGTTATGTTGGCGGAGAGGAAGCGGACCCTCCTACGCCTCTTGGGTTTGCGCTGGGGATCGCTGCCAGCAGAGACGAAACAAGTCATCGAGGCGACTCAGGACGCGAACCAACTGGAGGAGTGGTTGGGCCTCGTTATCACGGCAGACAATCTCGACGCCGTTGGCATTGCCCCTCCTGACTGAGCCCCACTCTACCAAGCGCGGCGCTGCGTGAGGACGAAGCGCGATTGGAGGTGGAGATGGCTCGAAGAACGCTCGCCGACGTGCATCGGGATGAAGGTGCCC
>DASPXY010001129.1:0-4607 GCA_035637055.1 Gemmataceae bacterium
ATGGACCTGACTCGTGCCAAGCTCGAACAGTTGACCCATCACCTGGTCGAGCGGTGCCGCGGTCCCGTGGTGCAAGCGTTGCGCGACGCCGGCTACAGCCCGCGCGACGTTGATGAGGTCGTGCTCGTCGGCGGCATGACCCGTATGCCGAAGGTGCAGCAGTTGGTCAAAGATCTCTTCGGCGGAAAGGAACCGCACAAGGGCGTCAACCCCGATGAGGTCGTCGCCGTCGGCGCGGCCATTCAGGGGGCGCAGCTGTTGCTCGGCAGCAAGTCCGACGTGTTATTGCTCGACGTCACCCCGCTGTCACTGGGCATCGAGACCCTTGGCGGCGTGATGACCAAGCTGATCGAGAAGAACACGACGATTCCCGCCCAGAAGAGTCAGACGTTCTCGACGGCGGAGGACAACCAGACCGCGGTGACCGTGCAGGTCTACCAGGGAGAGCGGGCGATGGCCCATGACAACCGTCTGCTGGGCCGCTTCAACCTGGAAGGCATCCCGCCGGCGCGGCGCAATATGCCGCAGATCGAGGTCACCTTCGACATCGACGCCAATGGCATTCTGAACGTGTCGGCCAAGGACAAGCAGACCGGCAAGGAGGCGAAAATCCGGATTGAAAGCAGTAGCGGTCTGAGCAAGGACGAGGTCGAACGGATGCGCCGCGATGCCGAGCAGCACGCCGACGAGGACAAGCACAAGCGCGAGCTGGCCGACATCCGCAACGAGGCCGACTCCGCCGCCTGGCAGGTCGAGACGCTGCTCAAGGACCATGCGGCGAAAATCTCTGAGCGCGACCGGGCGCAGATCCAGGCGCAGATCGATCGCGTCAAGCAAGCCAAGGAGGGCTCCGACGTGCAGGCCATCCGGCAGGCGCTGAGCGACCTGCAGTCCGCCGCCCAGGCGATGGCGCAGCACGTTCAGGGACAGCCGTCGGGCGATGGCGCGACGCGTCAGGGTGGCGCGGGCGGCGGCAAGGATGACGTCATCGACGCCGAGTTCGAGGTCAAGAAGTAACCGTCGCAGTCTCGCTAAATAAGTCGCCCGCAGAGGGGAAGTGAGGAACGAGCGACGGGGTTTATCCCCGCCGTCCCAGCTGCAGACGGCGGGGATAAACCCCGCCGCTCGTTCACTTTCCCTGCAAATCGGCAAGGCGCCCGTTTTTCCCCTCACCTTTCATCTTCTCCAACACGCCGCTTTCTTGTTGCAGCGCATCGGCCCGCGCGTTCTCATTGAGCAGCCAAACGGGACGTCGGTCTGCCTGGGGTTCTGGTCTGCCCTTACGTATGGCCGCCCCGATTCCCGATAAACTGGCAGCGAGACATATCCGTTCATCCCTTTTCCACGAGAGTGCAGCATGTTTCTCCCCGTTCCTCCGTCGGAACCGAACAAGCCCCAGCCTCCTGCAGAAACCGACAAGCTACGTCCGCCACCATCCCACTTTCCGGCGCCGCCGGAGATCTCCCTGGTGGAGGAAGAGGACGACCGCTCCGACTACGGTAGTTTCCGCCACCGTCCCGAGGACGTGTTCGAGTTCACCAGCGATCAGCGGCGGTTGCTCGGGCGGATCGCCACCTGGATGATCCTCCTTGGCGTGATCGGGCTGCTCGGGTCCGTGGTGATGCTGGTCCTCGGCCTTCTTGCGGCCAACCCGAGCCGTGGATTTGGAGACCCGCCGCGCGAGGGCGTCAACATGATCGCCGTGGTGATCCAGGGCTTCGTTACTCTCGTGTTCAGCGTGCTGACCCTGACCGCTGGCCTGGGCTTCCGCCGTGCCGCCTGGGCTTACAGCGGCGCCGGCGGCTTCCTGACGGATGCACTGCGCAGCCTCAACACCTTGTATGCGTTTTCGGCGATTCTGGTGCTGCTCGCGATTGGCCTGGTTGCGGTGGTCGTGTGTGCGGGCGTCAGCAACCGGCTCTGATACTGCACGATCGACGCCGAGTGCGAGGTCAAGAAGTAACGCGAGCAGCTCAAGGGTTTGGCCGCGGCAGCACCTTCAAGGTCTACCTGCCGCGCCTGTCCGAAGGGATTGTGGCCGAGCAGCGGGCGAGCGCCGTCGAGCGCGTCACGGGCGGCGCTGCAGACGCTGGGCTACACGATCCTGGAGGCGCGCGACGGCGACGAGGCCCTGCAGTGCTTCATGAGCCACGCCGGACCGATCCACTTGCTGATCACCGACGTCGTCATGCCGAGGATGAGTGGCCGTCGGCTCGCCGACCTGCTGCTGGCGTCGCGGCCGGGCCTGAAAGTGCTGTTCATCTCCGGCTACACCGACGACGCGGTTGTCCGCCACGGCCTGCTCGATGCGGGGGTGGCGTTCTTGCAGAAGCCGTTCACGCCGAGCGTGCTGGCACAGAAAGTGCTGCACGTTTTGGATCAGCGGCAAGCCTTCGGAGTGCGGCGGAAACCCCTCCCCCCAACCCCCTCCCCGCAGCGGAGAGGGGGAGCAAGCCAAATAACATCTTTTCTTCTCCCCCTCTCCGTTGCGGGGAGGGGGTTGGGGGGAGGGGTTTCCGCCACGGGCAAGGAGGTGCGATGAACGGCTCTCGACTGCTGCGCGCCTTCGCGCACCGTAACTTCCGCCTCTATTTCTTCGGCCAGGGCGTCTCGCTCATCGGCACCTGGATGCAGCAGGTCGCGATCAGCTGGGTCGTGTGGCGACTTACCAGCTCTCCGAAGTGGTTAGGGGTGGTTGCCTTCGCCGGGCAAATCCCCGCACTGCTGCTCTCGCCCATCGCCGGTGTCCTGGTGGATCACTGGAACCGGCACCGTCTCCTGCTGCTCACACAGACCCTCGCCATGCTGCAGGCTTTTGCCCTGGTGTTCCTGGCGCTGGCCGGCGTGCTGACCGAATGGCCGATGGCCGCGCTGAGCCTGTTTCTGGGCATCGTCAACGCCTTCGACATGACGGCGCGGCAGGCATTCCTCACGGAAATGGTCGCCAGCCGTGAGGATCTCGCCAATGCGATCGCGCTCAACTCGTCGCTGGTCAACGCCACGCGCCTCGTCGGGCCGGCGCTGGCGGGGTTGGTGCTCTCGTTGACCGGGGAGCTTGTCTGTTTCCTGGTGAATGGCATCAGTTACCTGGCGGTGCTCGCGGCGCTCCTGGCCATGCGTGTCGCTCCGCGTCCCCTCGACCGCCACCGCGTCCCGCTCGTCCAGGGCCTGCGCGAGGGGTTCACCTATGCCTTCGGCTTCGCCCCAATCCGCGCTATCCTGTTGTTGCTGGCCCTTACCAGCCTGATGAGCATGGCGTACACGGTGCTGCTGCCGGTGTTCGCCGCGCAGGTGCTGCAAGGCGACGCCGGCACACTCGGGATGCTGACCGCCGGCGCCGGGCTCGGGGCACTGATCGCGGCGGTGGCGCTGACTGCGCGACGCAGCGTCGTCGGCCTGGGGAAGTGGATCGCGCTGGCGCCGTCCCTATTTGGGCTCGGGCTCATCGGCTTCTCGTTTTCGAGGGCCCTGTGGGTGTCGGCTCCGCTGCTGGCGGTTGTGGGGTTCGCGCTGATGCTGCAGATGGCCGCCAGCAACACGTTGCTGCAGACCCTCACGGCGGAGGACAAGCGCGGCCGCGTGATGAGTTACTACACGATGGCCTTCCTGGGCATGGCGCCGCTGGGCAGTCTACTCGGCGGCATGCTGGCCGACGTCCTCGGGGCGCCGATGGTAGTGCGCCTCGCCGGTGCCTGCTGCATTGCCGGGTCGCTGCTGTTCGCCCTGCAACTGCCGCGGCTGCGCGCTCTGGTGCGGCCCCTCTACGTGCAGATGGGGATTCTTCCCGAGGTGACCGTCGCGGTGCAGGGGGCCAGCGCGCTGAATGTCCCGCCCGAGCGGACATAGGGCAGGACCAAGGAAGCTCTGGTTCGTAGTACCGCCTTTAGGCGGCAAGACGTCAAGCCGCCTGAAGGCGGTACTACGAACCAGAGGTCACTTGTCCCCGCAATAGGCCCTTTCGCAGCGGCAAAGTGCCTGGTATAACAGGCAAATGGGGGAGACCGCGCCCCATGCCGAAGCTGCGACCTGTGCTGTGCCGAGGACGTTATGCCATCCCAGTTTGACGTGACCAGTTATACCCCTCCCGCCCCACCCGCGCCCGCGGAGCCGCCTCTGCCGGTGGCGGATCTGCTGCGGCAAATCCTGGAAGTTCAGCGCGAACAGTTGGCCCAGATGCAGGCATCGGCGGCCGCTCACGATGCCTCGGCGCGCTGGCGCGCCCTGCTGGCCCGCTGGCGCGACGAGTTCCCGGGGCTCCCCGACGCGTGCCGCGGAGCGCTGCCGATCCTGGAGCGCGCCTACGGCTCGATCATCTCCAACATGGTCGAGGAACTGCGTGACAACGGCGACTCCCTGGAGAGCGAGTTTGCCTTGCAGGACTTCCTCGACCGCTATGGCCTGCGCCTGGGGCAGATGGGCAACATCCTCAACCTGGTCGGTCCGCTGGCGGAAGCCGGCTCGCAGAACGAAGCCTCGTGAGCCCCACGCGCTGTTGGTTTTGGGCGAGCCGGGAGCGTGACCGGAGAACGTAGCTAGTTCTCCGGTCAGGCTCCCGGCTCGCCTCTGATACGGCATCGCCTTGGCGATTCTTCCTTGACCAACCCGAA
>DASPXY010001130.1:0-8201 GCA_035637055.1 Gemmataceae bacterium
AAGTCGTGCAGGTCCATTTCCACCGGCGGCGGCTGGTGCGGCGGATAGAAGCGCTTGTCGAGGAAGCGATACATCCGTTGCGAGGTCGGCAGGCGCAACGAAAAGAGACGTTCGAGGTCGAGTTTTTTGAGGTTGCCGCTGCTCAGGCTTTGCTGGAAGCGCGGCGACCAGCACACCCAGCACGGCGGTACGCTGCCGCCCTTCTTGCGGCCGCTCACCTGCCGGCCCAGTTCGTACTCGCTGATGATGCCCGTCGCCACCTCCGCCTCGTAACCGCGGCCGCCGATGTCCCACCACGAGTTTTCGCAACGAATCACCAGCGCCTTGAGACGCCGCAGCACCTCGCGCAGCCGATCGTAACTGCGACTGTTCGGCGCCCAGCCCATGATCTTGAACAATTGCCGCGGCGCGAACCGCACCACCGGCTCGGCGAAGTTGTGCGTGTGCTTGGCGATGTAGAGCAGCGCCAGCACCACGTTCTCGTCCGCCGGCGTCGGCAGACCGTGCCGCGAGGACGTTTCCAGAACGACACGCTGCTGCGTGCGCTGGCGCGCTTCGCGGTCGTAGCGGCTCGCCTCGTAGACGGCGGTGTCGAGCTTGTCGCCGCGTTCGTCGAGCGGTTGCTGTCGCTGGAGGACAGAAATCGGGAAGTCTGCAAGGTTCAGCTCATCCCGGCCGTCCTGGTAACTCGTCTCGGTTTCGTGTTGCCTGGTCGCCATAAGCTGCCGCGGTTGTCGAAGTCTGATCTCAGTCCCGGAGATGATGACCCCAGATTAGCATTCTCGGCCATTGCTCCGTCACCTGTTCTCGCGTCCGGAAACCAACGTACCCGAATTCGGAACCATTACAGGACACAGAACCGGACTTACGAGAATTCGGAGGGGAAACGAAGGCGCGGTGAAATGCCTGGCATGCGTAGTGTGGAATGAAAGTTGCGCAAGGCACACGGCCGGGGTTGTGTGAGGGTTCTGGTTCACTGTTGTTGTAATGGGTTAGCGCACTTCGTCGCGCCGCGCAAGTCCCAGTATTGATGCCGTTTGGTGCGACACGGTCTGGAAAAGAGTGTGCCGCTGCACGCGAAGGACATGTGCCGTTGCACGCAAACTGAGGGGGGCGCGATGTGTGGTCGCACGCAGTCCTCATGTGCCGTTGCACGCGGAAACGAAGGCAAGGTGTGCGGCTGCACGCGGGAAATGTGTGGCGCTGCACGCGAACCGTGTCGATACGGCGAAGAAAAGCCAGTCCACGGCCGAGCAAGCCCGCGGCGCAGCTGACACAACGACGTCCATCTCACAGCTGCGGTTGCAGGAATGCGTGCAGCTGCACACAGAATCGAGCAGCTGAATGCGAACCTCAGATTTCAATGTGTTCAGCTGCACGCAAATCATGGGCAGCTGCGTCGCTGAGTGCAGGAACAAGGCGGTTTTGGTTTGTAGTTCCGTCTTTAGGCGGTTGACGTCAAGCCGCCTAAAGGCGGAACTACGAACTACACACTCCTTCTTCCTGGATTTAGGTTCGCCAAACGCAAACCGCCCGGCTCCTTGCGAAGCCAGGCGGTGCAGGGGGGATTGCGGAGTTTGCGGGCCTTACGGGCAGTAAGTGGTCGGGTAGTAGCAATTGCCCGGGGCATACCAGTAGAAGTACGTGTTCAGGCCCGAATCCCAGTACTGATAGCGGCGGTGGGCGGGATCCCAGACGCGCCGGGCCCAGTGGTGATGATCGCGACCGCGGTAGTAGTAGCCGCCGTTGAAGCGAACGCTGTGGTCGCGGTAGTAACCGGGCCCGCCGCGGACGACGACCGTGCCGGGACGATGGGGAGCCGCGGCGTTCGCCGCTGCACCTGTCAGGCCAAGACCCAGAACCACCGCCGCGATGCTCAGATAAATCTTCCTCATGGCTTAACCTCTCTGTGAAAGTGCCTCGTTCTTGTTCCTTGGGGGCTATCGAGTTCCGTTGCTCGTGTGCCCCCTTCGTTGGAGGAACGCCGTCCGCGAGCGAACTTGCGCGAGCCCTGCGCCGCGGGAATGGCATTCGATTTGCTCCCATTTTCTGAAGCGGCAGTGAATCCATGCGATCTGCTCTGTCGAAACCCCTCCCCCCAACCCCCTCCCCGAAGCGGAGAGGGGGAGAAGAAGAAGCGGGTGTTGTCTTGCTCCCCCTCTCCGCTTCGGGGAGGGGGTTGGGGGGAGGGGTTCCGACAGAGCACATGCGACCCCATTCCCGGAGGATGAAATGGCCGAGAGACAGAGCGCCAGGGGCACGGCGGCTGCGGAGAGACCGCAGAGCAACGGCGCCGTGCAAATTGCCCGTGAGGAGCTGATCAACTTGCTGAACGAGGATCTCTCCCGCGAGTATCAGGCGATCATTGCCTACGTCAACTATTCGCAGGTGCTCAAGGGAGCGCAATACATGACCATCGCCGGGGAACTGGAGAAGCACGCCGGCGAAGAACTCAAGCATGCGCTGATCATCGCCAAGCAGATCGACTACCTGGGCGGTATGCCGACGGTGACACCGAAGCCGGTCAGGACTTCGGCGACTGCGGAGGACATGCTGCGCTTCGACCTGGACAACGAGAACGAGACGGTGCGGAACTATCGCGAACGGGTGCGGCAGTGCGAAGCGCTGGGCGAGTACGCGATGGCCGAGCACATCCGCGAAATTCTGGTCGAGGAGCAGGAGCACCAGATCGATCTGGCGACCGCCCTGGGCAAGGATGTCGCCGAAGTGACGAGCGCCGAGGAACGGGCTTGAGGCGAAGCGGGCCGGTGATATCTGTGGCCACACGCAGGGCTGCTTGTGGCCACGAACGGAAGGTTTGGCACCGGATCACCGTTTCCTTGGTTCCGGCAGCGGCATCCGTACCGTTAGATCATCGCCCGGCGGTTCATCGTCGGCCGAGCGACCCTGGTCGTCTTGGCCGTTGACGCCGACGCTGTACATCAGGTAGCCGTTCGGGGTCAGCCGATAGACGAGCGCCTTGCCGCTGAAGATGTCCTGCGGGAGCTGCGGCAGGTAGGCGGGCGCCAGCGCTTCCAGCTTCATCGGGTAGCGCTTGTGGTCGCGCTGATACGCAGCCAGGGCGAAAGCGACGTGGAGGTTGGCTGCTCGCTGGGTGGTGCGGTCGCTCGCATGCTGCAACTTGGTGACCGCAGGCATGAGCAGACCTATCAGTACGTCGCCGATGCTCTCGCCGAGCGCCTGCGGTGTCGGTGCCTTGCCAAGAAGGGCGTCGGCGATCATCTGTTTCCTCAACTTGGACGCATGCACACCGCGAATGTCCGCGTCCTGAACCAACTCCTTCAACGCGGCTTCTCTGGCGGCGCGGTCTTGCAGGCGCATCGCGGCCGCAGCGCGGTCATACCAGCGGTTGGCATTGCGGAGAGCCAGATCCCAATGGATGCTTGCCAGGGCCTCTTTGTCCTTTGGGGTCAGGGCTTTGCGCTGCCCGGCGGCAATGCCCCCAAGGACGGCATCTCTACCGCTGGCAACCGACAGGACACAATCCAGGAACACGAAGCGTTCGCCGAGGTCCACCCGATCAGCCATCGTGGGCATGGGCGGCAGTCGTTGGAGATCGCGGAGACGTTCTGCGAGCTGCTTCGCGTTGAGCTTGCTGCGCTCCAGGTAGACGAGGTCGGCGTGATTGGCAATGGTGTCGATGGCGATGCCCACCAGGCTCTCGATCGCGGTAGCGCTACGCCCAACGAGCCGCCCGAGCCGATGACAGGCCAGCAGATCCTGCCAGGCCTCGTCGTCCCGCCCTTCGCCCAGATGGAGCATCGCACGCGCAGTCAGGGCGTGGGCAAGCTGCCGGCACTTCTGGACGCCAGGAACCAGGGCGCTGAGGAGTCCGGCGTCTCCTGTCGGCACGAGCGGCGAGAAGTAGTGCGAGCGCCGCGTTGCCTCGACGACCAGGGCCAGCGGCTTTGCGTTGGCCTTCAGATAGTCGGCGACCTCGGGATATTGCCTTGCAATCCAGGGCCGTTCGCTGACCCGATCAAAGATTTCGTCGATCGACATTGGCTGCTTTTCTGGATCCACCTTGAGGTGTGTTCGCAGGTAGCCGTGCAGGTCGGTGAAATATTCGCCGCGCTCCGGCGGCTCGTAGCCCAGCCATTTGAAGAATTCGGGAGGCATCGTCTCGCCGTTGGGATGCGGGCCGAACGCCTTCCACAAGAGGACATTCGCGTTGTTCTCCGGCGTCACCCCCACACTCAGCCGCTTGTTCAGAGCGGCGGCGTAGTCGATGTACCCATCCTTCGTGAGCGGGCCATCGACGTAGGTGGTCTCCTTGCCGACTGTGAAGTTCGGTCGGGGTTTTTTCTCCTCTTGCTGTGCGTGGGACAATCCGCCGCAAGCGATCGTGATGCAGAGAACCAGGAAGGGCCAGCGCGTGTCTTTGCGATTCATGGGACCGCATTCTCCGAAGGGTTGCATGCTGCCAGGATGGGTCAGTTTGTCAGCGTAGCAGCGAGGCGGCCGCGGTGGAAGGAAAAACTGTCGCGGGTTGTTGTGTCGCAAACCCCTCCCCCCAACCCCCTCCCCTACAAGGAGAGGGGGAGAAGAAGAAGGGCGGTTTGGCTTGCTCCCCCTCTCCGTTGCGGGGAGGGGGTTGGGGGGAGGGGTTTCCCGCCAGAGTCGTCACGGGTTCGCCGGCCAGGCGTGCTTGCGGTCTCGCCGTGAACCTGCGAGAATCGCGAAGGGAAATCTGTGAGGGAAGGTCAGGCGAATCATGTTCGACGTCAACGATGAGATCCACATTTCGGAGGAGGAATTCGACTGGAGCTTTGTGCGCTCCGGCGGTCCGGGCGGGCAGAACGTCAACAAGGTCGCGAGCAAGGCGGTGCTGCGCTGGGATCTCGCCGCCAGCCCGAGCGTGCCCGAGGAGGTCAAGGCGCGTCTGCGCACACTGCAACGCCGGCGCATTACCACAGAGGGCGTCCTGGTCCTCAACTCGCAGCGCTTTCGCGATCAGGAAAAGAACCGGCACGATTGCCTCGACAAGTTGCGCGAGATGCTACTCCAGGCGGCGATTGTGCCCAAGCCGCGCAAGCGCTCGCGACCATCACGCGGCTCGAAGGAGAGACGCCTCAAGGCGAAGCGCCACCGCGCGGCGCGCAAAGAGGGACGACAACTGCCCGCCGACGAGTAACGTCTCGGACGGCGCTGCCCACATTCCCGCTTGCGGTTTAGTTCAACACCTGGAGCGCGGGCGTCCCGCCCGCTGCCAAGACATCAGGATGCGGGCGGGACGCCCGCGCTCCAGGGTTTTCAAATAACCTCTTAGCAGGATAGGATTTGACGCAATTCCTGCAACAGCCGATCAATCTCCGCGTCCGTGCCGACGCTGATCCGCAGCCCGTCGCCGTAGCCCTCGTACACCATGTAACGCACGAGGATGCGGCGACGTTTCAACTCCTCGTAGAGCGGCTTGACGGGCCGATCCGTGCGCCGGCACCAGACAAAATTCGCCTGACTCGGACACACCTCGAAACCCAGGTCGCGCAGCGCCCGGCTCAAACGGTCGCGCGTGGTGAGGATTTTCTGCCGCGTCGTTCGGAACCCCTCCTGGTCCTGCAGGGCTGCGACCGCCGCAGCGAGACTTAAAACATCGCAATTATAGGAATCTTTCACCTTCAGCAATTCCCGAATCAGGTCAGGGCGAGCGATGGCGTAGCCGAAGCGAATTCCTGCGAGGGAGTACGACTTGCTCAATGTGCGTGTGACGATGACGTTCGGTAGTCGCGCCAGGGTCAGGGCGTGCTCATCGGCGAAATCGACATACGCCTCGTCGATGATCAGCGGTCCCGACAATTCGTCGGCCAGCCGTTCGAGGTCGGTGATCGCGACGCGCGTGCCCGACGGCGAATTGGGATTGGCGACGAAGGTGAGGTGGGCATCGCGCACCGGCCAGGGGCGCGGCAGTCGCCAATCCGGCGTGAACGGCACCGTCTGGAAGCGCGCGCCCTGGAGTTCGGCGAGGGTGCGGTAGAGCAGATAGCTCGGCGTCGGCGAGACGACCAGGCCGCCCTCGGGGACGAAGGCGCGCGTGACAATGGTCAGGATATCGTCGCTGCCGTTGCCGATGAGGATACCGTCTGGCTCGACGCCGTGGAGACGGGCTGCCGTCTGCCGGAAGGCGGTGCCGAGCGGGTCGGGATATTTGCGCAGCCGGTCGCCAGTGAGGGTGGCGGTCAGTGCCTCTAGCACGCGCGGCGACGGCGGATAGGGGTTCTCGTTGGTGTTGAGCTTGACGAAGACCTCGTCGCGCGGTTGCTCGCCCGGCGTGTAGCCGCTCATGGCGCGGATGTTGGGTCGGAGGAATTGAGACATTTGAGATTACTACCGTGCAGAGTACGAAGTACGAAGAAAACCCCTCCCCGAAACGGAGAGGGGGAGCAAGCAGTCCGGTGTTTCTTCTTCTCCCCCTCTCCGTTTCGGGGAGGGGGTTGGGGGGAGGGGTTTTCTTCGTACTTCGTACTCCTCAAGGTTCAACGCCGAATGGGTGCGTCGCCCCGGTCTCGCCGTTGCGCGTGCCAACCGCGGCGCGTTCCGGCTCCTGTAGGCGCACGTCCACGCTGGCCGCGTGCCCGGTCAGCCCCTCTTTCTCCGCGAGCAGCCGCACGTCCCTGGCCAGGCTCTCCAGCCCTGCCCGCGTGAATGACAGCACACTGCTGCGGCGGAGGAAATCGATCGCCGACAGGCCGCCGGTGAAACGGGCGGTGCCGCCGGTCGGCAGCACGTGCGACGGCCCGGCCACGTAATCGCCCAGCGCCACCGGCGAGTAATGGCCGAGGAAGACTGCACCCGCGTTGTCCACTTTTCTCAGCAGAGTCTCCGGGTTCAGCGTCGCGATATGCAGGTGCTCGGGGCCGAGGCGATTGACCCAGGCGACCGCCTCGGCCGCGTTGCGGGCCAGCACCAGGGCGCCGAAGGTCTCCAGACTGTGGCGCGCCTGCGCCGCGCGCGGCAGCACGGCGAGTTGCTGCTCGATGGCGCTGGCGACCTCTTCCAGCAGCGGCTCGTGCCAGGTGATCAGGATGCTGCTGCCGGGGTCGTGCTCGGCCTGGGCGATCAGGTCGGCGGCGACGTAGGCCGGCGTCGCGGAATCGTCGGCCAGGACGATCACCTCGCTCGGACCGGCCAGGCAGTCGATGGCGACCTGACCATAGACATACTTTTTGGCCAGCGTCACGAAGATGTTTCCCGGCCCGACAATCATGTCCACCGGGGCGAGTCCATCGACGCCGTAGGCCAGCGCCGCGACCCCCTGGGCGCCGCCGACGCGATAGACTTCCTCGACGCCGAGTTCGTGACAGGTCGCGAGCAGGTCGTGATTGTAGGCGCCGTTCGGCGTCGGCGGCATGACGACGGCTACCTCCTTGACCCCGGCGGCCTGGGCGGGACAGACGGTCATGAGCAGCGTCGAAGGATAGGCCGCGGCGCCGCCGGGAATGCACACGCCGACGCGGCGCATCGGACGATAGCGCAGGCGCAGCTCGTGACTGCCGGCGACGTTCAGGAACGCCTCGGAGTGCAGCAGGCCGAGTTGGAACGACAGCACGTTTTGACGGACGCGGCGGATCGCTTCGAGAAACGCGGGATCGGCGGCGGCGTGGGCGTCGGCCAGTTCCTTCAAGCGGACGCGCAACGTCTTGCGGTCGAGGCGAACCTTGTCGAACTGCTCGGTGTAGTGCAGGACCGCTTCGAGACCGCGGCTGCGCACGTCGGCGCAGATGCGCTCGACCACCCGCGCCGGCGGTAACGGTTCGCCGAAGACGGCCTCGGTGAGCTGCCGGCCGCGCGGCGAGACGACGTCGGCCTGCGAGGCGAATTGGCTACGAAGCGCAGCGAGTTGCCCGACGGCCTTGGGGTCGGAGCAGCGAATACGGCGCAGGTTTACAGGTTCCATGAGAATCATCCTCGAGGTCCATCCCAAAAGGCGGCTAGGGTAACGGGTGGCCCGGTCCAGGGGCGGGCTGTTGCCGCAGCCGGGCGTACCGGGTGCGTGGAGTGGGTCTCTGTCCGGGAGAGAGTGGCACGCGCCAGCGGTGGCGAGCGCGGACGTCAACCAAAATTGCACTATACGGGCAGGGGGGTGCGATTGCAAGAAACGGCTTGATCGGGAAAACCCCTCCCCCCAACCCCCTCTTACTGGGGGAGGTTTGCTGGGCGCGTAACGTTTAGGCGGCAGGGGA
>DASPXY010001131.1:0-2136 GCA_035637055.1 Gemmataceae bacterium
TGTCATGGTCAACGAACTCCTGAGCGACTGGCTGCACTGGCTGGGAGGCACCCCCTGCTTCCGCATTTACGGCAGGGGTCGGCGCGAGCGCGACTGGCGCGTCATCAGCGTCTACGCCACGCACCGCCGTGACGCCGACAGCCGCTGGCCGCTGTGGCGCGGCACCTGCATTACCTGGACAACGGAGATCATCGTCGTCGGCTGGGACTTTGCGGAGCGGTTGCTCGCCGAGCAGTTGGAGGCGCCGGCGTCGCGCCGCCATCCGGTCGAGGTGGCTGGCGGTCGTCTGGGCGATCTGCTGCGGCGGGCGGAGGCTGGCGTCCCAGAGTTCGCGACGGACAGCGAGGTGCTGGCCCACGAGTGCGGCCACACCTGGCAGGCGCTGCGGCTGGGGCCGGTCTATTTGCCGCTGGTCGGCGCTGTGACGTGGTTTCAGGAAGGGCCGCGGCCGTGGAATCGCTTCGAGAATGAGGCCAGCGAGGAAGGACTGTTCGGCGGCCTGGTCAACCGCTCGGTGTGTGCGCGCCTGATGCGCAAGCTGCTTGGGCGCCGCCGCGTGGTCGTGCCACTGACCGTCTCATCCCAAGGGTGAGAAGGGGGGGAAGCCCACGGGCCGCGGCCCGTGGGCTCGCTTTTCTCACCTTGTCACCTTCGGCGGGCAGACAGTACCGCGTCAAGCCGGGTCGCGGTGCTGGACGCGATCAGAACTGGCCGCGGGGCTTGCGGGATTCCCTCCGGCGTCAGGCGGCTCTCTTCCTTGCCGTTGTTCTTGCCATCGCCGGTCTTCTTATCCTCCCCGGTTTTCTTGCCTTCCCCGGTCTTTTTGCCATCGCCATTTTTCTTCCCATTGCCGCCCTTGTCCTCCTCGACGATGTCGCCGCGGGTCGAGCCAACGATTATGAGGAGTTCCTTCTGTTCCTTCGCCGGGACTTTGAATTTGTCGAGCGTGGCCTTCAGGTCGGCGCCCGCGGCGTCGAACTCGGCGTTGGTGATCTTCATGCCCTTGTGGACGGTCTTCATGTCCTTGCCGGTGTACTTCTGCGGGCCGCCGGTTGCCTGACCGATGAAGTCAACCAACTTCTTCTTCAGTTCGGCGACGCCTTCGTCCGTCATTTTGACTTCCTTGGGGGTGCCCTTGCGGGTGACATTGATCTTCGGATTCTTCGACGCCCGCGTGACAAAGTCATCGACGACTGCCGTGATCGCCTCCTCGCCGCCCAGTCGTTCGTAGAGCGTCTTCGCCTTTGCGGGCTTCTCGGGCTCCTTTTCCGGCTTCGTGAAGTCAACGGTCACCATATCACCAGCGCGGAAGTGGACCTTGCGCTTCTCGTCGAACTCCTTGTCGTCCTTTGTCCAGCGTGCGCGGATCTCATAGGACCATTTGCGGTCGGGTTTGAGGGGCGGGGAGTTGAAGTAGCGGGTGGTGCCCTTGGACTTGGTCGCCGTGCCATCGAGCCAAACCTCGGCGTCGGCCGTGCCCACGATGACGGTGATGCGCACCGGAGCGGGGACGCCCTGTGCGGCGAAGCCCTGCACCGCCAGCAGCGCCGCCACTGTCAGCGCTGGCAGTGCCAGCCGCGAAAGCCATCGTCTCGACATCGCTCAACCTCCTGCAAGGTGTGCCGGCCCGCGAAGGGCCGACCTGCGAAAAGAAATCAGCCCTGCGAAGGGAAACCCAGGCAGGGCTGCCTCAACCAAGCCCATCCGCCGATCACAAGGGGATCGCAAACAGGATCCTACGAACAGCGCTGCGGCGGGACAAGGTGAAGAAGCAAGCCCACGGGCCGCGGCCCGTGGGCTTGCTGGCCTCACCTGGTCACCTCCTCACCGCAGACAGCCGGTGTCCGCGCGTGGGGCCGGCCTTGCAGTTCCTTGCGGACGACGTTGATCTGCGTCGGCGCCTCGATGCCGAGACGGACCCGGCCGCGGCGCAGCTCGACAACGGTGATGACAATCTGATCGTCGATGACGATACGCTCGCCCAGTTTGCGGGTGAGTACCAACATGGTCGCTTCTCCTGAATCAGACGGTAGGGGTTCTGAATCGTCTCCACGAAGCTGCCCCGAGCTTGGTGTCGGGATAGCCAATCTTGGAAAAGGGACTCCCCAAAGGGGGAATTATTCCGAACGAGGATCG
>DASPXY010001132.1:0-10677 GCA_035637055.1 Gemmataceae bacterium
GGAGAACCGCTGTCGGCGCCGACTGGCCGGCACCTGGGCAACAACCTCGGCGTGAGCCATGCCGCCTTCAGCCGCGACGGCCGTTACCTGCTCATCAACTTCGTCGATCGCGCCAACGTCTACGACTGGCGGCTGAAACACGACGTCGTTCAGATCCTGCACCCGTTCTGGATCGACCAGGCCGATTCTTCGCCCGACGGCAATCGTGTCGTCACCGTTTCGCGGATGAGTGCCGTCGCGGTGATCACGGACGTGCCCAGCAACAAGCAATGGCGCACTCTGGCGCACAATCAGCAGGTAACGTCGGCCTGCTTCAGTCCAGACGGCAAATACATCCTGACCACGTCCGAGGATCGCACGGCGCGGCTGTGGGATGCGGCTACCGCCGAACTCGTGGGCGAACCCTGGCAGCACGCCAGCGCGGTCCTTCGTGCCCATTTCAGTCGCGACAGCCGGCAGGCGGTCACGCTCTGCAACGACGGCTCGGCACGCGTCTGGAGTGTGCCGACGGGTAAGCCGCTCACGCCGGCGCTGCGCGGCAGCGGCGCCATCGTGACCGCCCGCATCAGCCCGGATGGGCAGTTGCTGGCGACCGGCCTGCAGGACGGCACCGCCTGGTTGTGGGACATCGACAGCGGCTTGCCGGTCGCCCCCTTCTGCCGGCTGAGCGGTCCCGTGACCTGCGTCGAATTCAGCGGCGACGGCCAGCGGCTCCTGACCGCCGGCCCCGATGCCGTGCCGCGCCTCCACACCTTGCCGGCGGCCGATCCGCGCCCGCTGGACGAGTTAACGTCGTGGACACCGCTGCTCTCCGGTCACCGCATCGACGGCGACGCGGGCATGCTGGCGCCGTTGCCGGCCCGCGATTTGTTGCTGGCGTGGCAGAACACAGCAGGCAGAAAGCAGAAAGCAGAAGCCCAGGGCCCGGAGGGAGCGGCCCAGTTGCTTGCCTGGCATCAGCAGGTGTGCGCGGATGCCACCGCCCGGCGGGAGTGGAGAGTCGCCCTGTTCCACCTCGATGCCGTGATCAGGGCAGAGCCGAAAAAGGCCGCTCTGCACAGCCAGCGCGGCCAGATCAACCCGCTGCGCGGCCACTCGACCCAGGCCATTGCCGACTTCACGCAGGCTCTGGCCCTGGATCCGAACGATGGGCTGGCGCTGGACGGGCGCGCCCAGGCTTACGCAGCGCTGGGCCGCTGGGATCAGTCGCTACCGGACTGGGCCCAGGCAGTCGAGCGATTGCCGGCGGATCCGCAGCGCTTGCTGTATCTCAGTCTCGCCTGCGCCGTCACCGGCGACAGGGCGGGGGCCGACGCGGCTTATCAGCGTGCAGAAGTCCTCGCGATGGCGACCCAGCTCTCGCCGCAAGCGACGTGGAACCAGCGGCATCTGCACGCCAGGCCAGTCGAGCCTGATTCCTGGCACGAACTGATCGAGGATTGCGAGCTGCTGGCCGTGGACCTGACCGATCAGCCCACAGGGCCGGCGATCTATCGGGCGTGCGGACTCGCTCATGCTGTGCTGCAGGACTGGTCGGAAGCGCTCGAAAGTTACCACACGGTGCTGGCTCTCGACCCGCAGGACTGGCGCGCTCGCTGTGCTCGCGCCTGCATCCACGCAGAACGGAAGGATTACGCCGCCGCCATTGCGGATCTGAATCAGGTGCTGAAGGGGTCGCCGCAGCATGGTTCGGCCTGGTATCTGCGCGGCAGTTTGCTGCGGGCCTTGCGCCAGCAAGCGGCAGTGGCGGCACACGATTTCACGCGGGCCATCGCCGCGGGGCTGGACAGCGGCGTCGTGCGACTGCAGCGCGGCCTGGCTTACGCCGAGATGGAGCAGTGGCCACAGGCTGCTGCCGATCTGGAGGCCGCGCGGCGGCAAGGCCTGGGGAGCGATGCGCTGGTGCCGCTGACGCTGGTTCTACTCGCCCAGGGACAACTCCCCGCCGCCAGGGACGCCTCCGCCGACCTGGTGAAGACGCTTACTTCGACCGAGGATCCGCAGCTGGCAGTGAAGATCGCCTGGGTGTGCAGTCTCCAGGCCGGCGCCGAGATGGGGCCTTGCCGGGCGCTGCTGGAACGGCTGACGTCCTCCCTGAAGGACGTGTCGTGGCTCTGGACCGTGCAGGCGGCCGTGCTGTATCGCAGCGGCAAGTACGCCGAGGCGGAGGCCGCGCTGGCGAAAACGCTGGCTCTGCACAAGCAGGGGGGCGGTGTGTTCGACTGGTACTTGCTGGCGCTGACGCGGGAGCGGTCCGGGCAGCACGACAAGGCCCTCGCCGCCTTGGAACGGGCCGTGGCAATCCACGAAGCACTCCAGCGGCAGCCGCAAGCGCTGAACTGGGAGACGCGGTTGGCGGCGCGGCTGTGGCGTCAGCAAGCCGAGGCACTGGTCAACGGCACCTGATTCACACCCCGGGAGAGGCAGTCCGGTTTGCCGCTTGCGGCTTAGAAACGGTTTCAAAGCCTGTGTTACCAACCCGAAGCGCCAGCGAGGATGGCCCTCGCTGGCGCTTCGGGTTAGTTTTGAAGCGAGGATGGTCCTCGCTGACGCTTCGGGTTAGTTTTGAAACCACTTTGACGCTCCCGGCTCGCCAAAAAGTTAGAGCCGCTAACCACTCGTCGAGGAGCGCGTCAGCCGGCGCAGCGTCAGCGGCAGGGCCAGCAGCACGCCGAGCGCCACCAACAAAACCAGATAAACCGTACCGTTTATCTCCGCAACAACGACGCCACGGACGAGAACATGGCCGCCGCCCTCTGTCTGCTTGCGCTCCCCTTCCTTCGTGACTTTCACCACACTCCCTTTCACTTCCTCGCCCTTGTACCTCAACTCCAATTTGACCTTGCGGGGAAACCCGTCGTTCCTCTGGTGCTTGCTCGGCCACTTGATCTCGTAGTCCTTCTGAGCCACACTCTCGGTCACCTGCTCCAGGATGAGCTGTAGCTTGTTGACGTCCTTGGCCGGGTAATACTGACCGCCGGTCTGGGTCGCGAGTTTGATCAGGGCCACCTCATCAACGCCATCGTCGTGAATCTTCATCGACAACTTCTCGAAGATGCTCACCAGGGCCTTCTCATTGGCCGCGTGGTAAAACTCCCCGTCCGTTTTCTTGGCAATCTCTTCCATGGTGGCCCTGTCCAGCTCACCGGGCCGGCCGAAGGCGAGCATGTACAGGGGAATACCCGCATCCTTGGCGCGCTTGATCACCTCCTCCTTGCGGCGGCGGCTGCTGTTGTCGATGCCGTCGGTCATCAGCACCACGGCCCGCTTGCCGTGCGGATTGGCGGCGATCAACGTGGCCACGGCCGTGTACGCCGCATCGAGGAAGGCGGTCTCGCCAGCGGCCTTGAGGTTGTTGATGTCTGCTGCCAGCACCTTGCGATCGCCGGTGAACGGCCGCGGCACCATTACCTGATCGCTGAACTCCAGCACGGTCGAGCGGGCGTTGGCCCGCATGCTGGCCAGGAAGCGATGGGCCGCCATTTTCAGCGCGTCGATCTTCGGCTGCTTGTCGATGTCGTCGGCCGGCAGCAACATGCTGCCGCTCTTGTCGAGCGTCAGCACGGTCGTCACCGGGTCGTTCCTCCCCGGTTCACCGATGCCGATGGTGAAGACGCGCACGCCGGCCTTCTTTGCCTCGGCGATGACGTGCTCCAGCGTGGAGTGACTGTTCAGATCCACGCCGTCGGTCATGACCACGACGGCCTTGTTCTTGGCGGTCGATTGCGCGAGCATCTGGATCGCCTTGAAGGTTGCGTCCAGGTAGGCGGTGCCGCCGTCGGGTGGGGTCTTGAGGACGAGTTGCTGCAGCCGCGGGCGGTCCTTCCCGGGCTCCTCGACGACGCGGAGCAGGTGGTCGAAGAGGATCAGGCCGCAATCAGCGCGCGCCGGCAATTTGTTGAAGAAGACGGAGGCGGCCGCACGGGCCTGGTGAATGCGTCCGCCCTCGTTCATGCTGCCGCTGACATCCATCGCCAGCACCACGGCCAGATCCTCGCTCGGCTTGGGTTGCGGCACGTCCACCTCCCTGACCTTTTCGCCGTTCTCCGTGATGACGATCTTGTAATCCTTGGTAATGTCGCCCGCGGCCTCCTTGAGCCGCGTGATGGTGAAGCGGACGGTCAGCACGAGTTGTTTCTTGCCCTCGAACACCTCATCGTCGCCCGTGACGAACCCCTCCTTGAAACTCAACTCGAAGACGCGATCGACCTGCGGTTGCGCCAGCGCGGGCACGGCGGCGAGAAGCAATGCACCGAAGAAGATGGCAAAAGTGGCACGCATCGGAACACCTTCGGAGTAAGGGCCTCTAACTTGTTGGCGAGCCGGGAGCGTGAGCGACCGGAGTAGCATTCTCCGGTCGCTCACCGGCTCGCCATAGTGTTAGTGCTTTTTAGTGTAGCACAGCGAGGCGGTCCAGCCTACGGAATACCGCCCGCTCAAGGCAAAAGGCAAAAAGGCAAGCTGCTTTTTTTTTCCTTGAAGGCGCCCGGCGAGGGGGTATGATAACATCCAACTCCCTCTCCAGGTTAGCAGCACCGATGCAAATGCTGCCCCACTGGAGCGGGAAACCTGCCCCAGAACCCACCGACCCTCCAAGATGTCCTTTTTCCCACCCAATCGAAGGATCCAACATGGTGCGATCTCTCTCCCGCAGCCCGCTTGGCCTGGCGGCATTAACACTGGCGCTCGGTGCCGGTGTCGCCGTCGCGGCTGATCCACAGGCTCCCTCCGCTCAACCCGGCGTCAAGGAGGGCACCCTGGCGCCCGTCCTCCGCTCGGCCAAAAGCGGTCCCTGGTCTGCTCCTGCCACCTGGGAGGGTGGGAAGGTGCCCGGCGCTGGTACACGCATCCTGATCCGCGAAGGACATACGATCGTCTACGACGTGAAGTCCGACCAGGTGATTCGCGCCATCAACGTCGCCGGCACCCTGAGCTTCGCCCCGGATCGCGATACCCGCCTCGACGTCGGCCTGATCAAGATCTCTGCCGGCGAAGAGTACAGCGAGGAAGGCTTCGAGTGCGACGCTCACCTCGCTCCTCCCGATCCGGCCCGTCCGCGGCCGGCCCTGGAGGTCGGCACGCAGGAGCGACCCATCGACGCCCGGTACAAAGCCCTGATTCGCCTCGTTTACATCCCGGGCATGGACAAGGAATCGTGCCCGGCCATCGTCTGCTGCGGCGGCCGCATGGACTTCCACGGCGCTCCGCTGTCGCGCACCTGGGTCCGCCTCGGCGCCAGTGCCGCGATTGGCGATGGCACCATCCTGCTCGACCAGCCCGTGACCGGCTGGCGCGCCGGCGACCGCGTCATCGTCACCGCGACGCAGCACACCTACCGCGCTTCCGCCCCGTTCACCGAGGAACGCATTGTGACGACCATCGCGGGCACCAAGGTCACCCTCGACCAGCCGCTCAAGCAGGCTCACCTCGGCGATGGTGACTATCGCGCCGAGGTCGCGAACCTGAGTCGCAACGTCATCGTTGAGTCGGCCGACCCCGAGGGCATGCGCGGTCACACCATGTATCACGTCCACTCGGCCGGGTCCATCAGCTACGCCGAATTCCGCCATCTCGGCAAGAAGGGCGTCCTGGGCCGCTACAGCCTGCACTATCACCTGTGCGGCGACACGATGCGCGGCAGCTCGGTCATTGGAGCCTCCATTTGGGATAGCCATAATCGCTGGTTGACGATCCACGGCACGAATTACCTGATCGTCCGCGACTGCGTCGGCTACAAGAGCATCGGCCACGGCTTCTTCTTCGAGGACGGCACCGAGGTCTTCAACGTCCTGGACCGCAATCTCGCGGTCGGGGCCCGTCGCGGCAAGGCGCTGCCGAAGCAGGTGCTGCCGTTCGATCACAACGACGGCGCCGGCTTCTGGTGGTCGAATTCCCTCAACACCTTCACGCGCAACGTCGCCGCCGATAACGATCAGTACGGTTTCCGCTACGAGGCGACGCCGAGCAGCCGGCTGAAACTCGTCTTCCCGGTGCAGCAGCCCGACGGCACGTTCCGCAAGGTGGACGTCCGCACGCTGCCCTTCGTCCGTTTCGACGGCAACGAGGTCCACAGCAACATCGGCCTGTACGGCGTCAATCTGGGCGAGGGCGTAAATCGCGTTGGTCCGGACACGCAGCACCCGTTCATCGTCCGCGATTTGAAGATCTGGGATGTCCATTATGGCTTCCGCCCGCAGGTGCCCAACCTGCTCGCCGAGAACGTCCGCATTCACAAGGTGGCGTACGGCGTCTACCATCCGAACTACGAGAATCACGTCTACCGCAACATGCTCATCAGTCAGACGAATACCGAGCCGTTCAACCGCGGCCACGACGACCTGAGCGTGCAGTACGGCGTGCTGGCGGTAGACGGTCTGACGTTCGATGGCTGCCGTTCCGGCGGAATGCCGCTCATCCAGATCAGCGACGACAACCCGAATGGCAATGCCGTGACGCACATGCGCAACGTCAAGACGGTGAACTGGAAGGACAACAGCAAGGCGAAGGCGCTGGTGAACCTCGGTGGCGGGCCGCGGCCGAAGCCGAAGACCGAGAAGGGCGTGCCGGTCTACCTGCACGACTGGTTCGGTCCCGACCGGCACGCAATGGTCGTCAGCACCCGTTCGCCGGAGTTCAAGAGCGCCCCGGACAAGTTCCGCCCCGAGGCGCCGTTGACCGGGGACGAGTCGCGCGTCGCCGAGGTCAAGGACGTTGCCTTCCCGAAACTGCTCGACCCGGTCGATGACCTGCCGCCGACGACAGTGATTACGCACGTCCGGCGCACGGCCGCCGGGCGCCTCGCGGTGCGCGGCACGACGGCCGACAACGGGACCGTCAAGCGCGTGCTGGTCAACGGGCAGGAGGCCCGAGCGCTGACCGACAACTTTGCGGAGTGGGAAATCGAGTTGCAGGTCGCCGCAGGGGCGGTCAGCCTGCGAGCCCATGCTGAAGACGCGGCGGGGAACGTCGAGAAACGGCCGCACGTGGTCAACGTGAAATAGCGGTCGGGGTGATTCTCCCCTCGCCACTTGCGAGCGAGGGGAGAATCACTGAACGAGCGGCGGGGTTTATCCCCGCCGGCCAGACGGCGGGGATAAACCCCGCCGCTCGTTTAGCAGAGGAGCTTTGATGTCGCTTGCTCGCTCTCTATCGTTGGCCCTGCTGGTTTTGATCGGGCTGTTGCCCTGTGCCGCCGTCGCCGATGACCCGGCGCCGCGCCGGATCGCCTTCGGCTCGTGCGCTCACCAGGACAAGCCGCAACCCATCTGGGACGTCGTTATCGCCGCCAAACCCGATCTCTTTTTGTTCCTCGGCGATACGGTCTACGGCGACACGACCGACATGGACGTGCTGCGCAAGAAGTACGCCAAGCTCGCCGCGATTCCCGGCTGGCAGAGACTCCGAGCCGCCTGTCCGGTACACGCGACCTGGGACGATCACGACTACGGAGCCAACGACGCCGGCGCCGAGTATCCGAAGAAGGATGAGTCGCAGCAAATCTTCCTCGATTTCTTCGGCGTTGCGAAGGACGCGCCGCGGCGCACCCAGAAGGGGGTTTACCACGCCCAGCTGTTCGGCCCGCCGGAGCGGCGCCTGCAGGTCATCCTGCTCGACACACGCTATTTCCGCAGTCCGCTCAAGAAGCGCGGCAAGTTCATCCCCGGCGAGGGGCCGTACATCCCCAGCCCCGACAAGACCGCGACGATGCTCGGCGACGCGCAGTGGCGCTGGCTGGAGGCGCAGTTCCGCGTCCCTGCGAAAGTGCGCCTGCTCGTCTCGAGCATCGAGGTCGTTGCGGAGGATCACGGATGGGAAAAGTGGATGAACCTGCCGCACGAGCGCGAGCGGCTGTATCAGCTGATCCGCGACACGAAGGCCGGCGGGGTGGTTGTCCTCAGCGGCGACCGGCACCTCGGCGAACTGTCGGTCATGGACGCCGGCATCGGCTACCCGCTCTTCGACCTGACATCGAGCGGCCTCAACTGGGGCGAGAAAAAATGGCGACCGCTGGAGGTCAACCGGCACCGCCTCGCCACCATGAACGACGGCGACAACTTCGGCCTCGTCACCATCGACTGGGACCGCCCCGACCCGCTCCTCAGTTTGCAGATCCGCGACGTGCAGGGAGACGTCACCATCCAGCAGAAAGTGCCGCTGAGCCTGCTACAACCGGGAGAGCTAAAGTCGAAAGGAATCGAGCGCGCCCGCCTCGCCAGCGGGGAACTGTTGACCCCGGAGGAGGTGACGAAGCATCTCGACAAGCGCCGCACGATCGAGATGCGGGTGCAGGCGACCGGCACCGGCGGCGGGTTGATCTTCCTCAACTCCTCGGCGAACTTCCGCGGCGAGGAGAACTTCACGGTGGTGCTCGACAAGGCAGCTCAGGAGAAGTTGCGGGCGGCCGGTGTGACGGCGCCGCGGTCGCACTACCAGGATCAGCTCATTCGCGTGACGGGCGTGCTGTCGCTGTTCCGCGAGCGGCCGCAGATCGTTGTCTCCGATCCCGCACAGATTGAGATCGTCAAGAAGTAAGCCTATGAGTCGCTTTTTCGGCGGCGCGGATGTCTCCAAGCGAATGGGAGGGTAGAATCACAAGGAGAGACGTGTGTCGAGTCGGGGCACAGCAAATGGGTTGCCAGAACTGGAGGGCCGAAAGATGCCGGCCGACCTTCTTCCAAATGATGCCATCCCGGGCCTGGCCGCCAAGATTGACTCGCGGCCTCTGCTCAGGGCGCTGTGGTCATTGCAGCGACCCGGGTTCATCCAAAACGGCAAAGACGTCGACGAAGGGCGAGTGGCGGCCTTGCAGCAGTTGGCAGCCCTCGGTCTGGTTGATCCGGGCTATGCTGCACCGACCGAGGGCAAGCCGTTCGTTTGGGTCAGCAATGCCAACGGCGAGCGCGTGTTGCGGCATTTTCAGGCCAACCTCACGGTGCATCCGCGTGCCCGGACCGCTTTGGCGTCTCTTTCTGAGGAGGATCAGCTGGACATCCTGGCAGCGGCAGGAGTGCTCCAGACTCGTGACCCGGCTTCCTGGTCCAACGACGAGGCCGTGAGGCTCAATCCGGAGAAGCCAGTTTATCTGCTGCGTGTCTCTCCGGAGTTCCGGGCCTTCATCCGCGTTCTGAGTTCGGGGGGCATCGAGTTGTTCGACGTCGTGCGTGAGGAGACCCTGCGCTTGTTTCTGGAACGGGAGCGGGGGCAGGGCGCGCACCCATGACCACAGAGTTCCAGAAAATCCAGTTTGATCCCGGGCAGTGCCGCAAGGAAGCAGAACAGTTGCGTGACTTCCTCGCCACCCACCCCAAACTGCAAGAGCGGAAGCACGTTCTCCCCTTCTTCAAGCAACGTCTGCAACTCTCGGCGTTTCTCGGCTCCTATCATCCCGAGATCGTCCGGTACGATCTGGTGGCGCACGAACTGCCCCTGTTCGGGGATTTCGTGGCGGATCTTGTCGTTGGCGACTCCAAGAACAGCGCCTTCGCTTTCATCGAGTTCGAGGATGCGTCGCCTGGCAGCATCTTCACGAAGAAGAAAAAAGGCACACCCGAATGGTCCTCCCGGTTTGAGCATGGATTCAGTCAACTCGTTGACTGGTTCTTCAAACTCCATGAACAGGGACACACCGTTGATTTCGAGGCCAAGTTTGGGAGTCGCACGATCCGGCACCTCGGCATTCTAGTGATCGGCAGGACAGCCGATCTGGGAACACGCGAAGCGCAACGGCTGCGCTGGAGGCAAGAGCACCTCCTGCTCAACTCCAAGCAGATCCATTGCAAGACCTTCGACCAACTCCGCGACGATCTTCTTGACCGACTGGAGCAGTTTCTGGTCGCCGCCAAAGTTGAGGAGCAGAAGACAGCGGCCGAGACGAAGGCCGAAGGGAAAGCAACAGCTGCGAAATCACCAGCGGTAGAACCATGACAGCCGGGTTGCAGAACGTCCCGGATCCGCCAGCCCCAATCCTGAGTGACACGCGCCGGCACCAGTGGCCGGGGTTTCGGTACCGACGTTGGCCGCGTCGCGACCATGCCGTTCGCGAACAAATGAGCCCTCAGCGACCAACTATATCCCATAGCAACACCCCGCCTGCCGCGGCAGTAATCAGCGTGAACGCGAGGACATCGCGCGCGCGGGTCCGGAAGTCCACCAGCGAGCGAAAGCGGCCGTCGAAGCCGCGACAGCGCATCGCCTGTCCGACCCGCTCGGCCCGCTCGTGGCTGCGCACCAGCAGCATCCCCGCGACGTGGCCGACGGTGCGGTAACTGTGCAGGTTCGCCCGGTTGCGATAGCCGCGCACGCGCAACGCCGTCCGCAGGCGCGTGACCTCCTCCCCCAGCACAAACAGGTAGCGATACGTCAGGGCGAGGAGTTGCACCACCAACCCCGGCACGCGCAGCGCGTGGGCCGCCTTGAGCGTCACCTCCCACGGGGCGGTCAGCCACAGCGCCAGCACCAGCGTCAGGACCGCGATCGCCTTGAGCAAGATCAGGGCGGCGAGTTCCACTCCGCGCGGCGACAACTCCACCGGGCCGAGCAGCCACGGCGTTTCGTTCGCGTGAGCCACGAAGGGCAGAAACCCAACGAACAGGGCGAGCAGCAAGAGGACCACGCCCATGCGGAGGAGATACCAGCGCAGCGGTAAGCGCGCCAGCGCCGCGAGCAGCCAGGCGCCGC
>DASPXY010001133.1:0-8516 GCA_035637055.1 Gemmataceae bacterium
TGGGTGTGAATCTGAAAGGGACATTCTACTGCTGCCGCGCCGCCTTGCCCGCGTTGCGCGAACGTGGCGGCTCCATCGTCAACGTCACTTCGGTGGCCGGCTTGCAGGGGCACGGCTCGTCAATCCCCTACGCGGCAAGCAAGGCGGCGCTGAACTGCATGACGAAATCGCTGGCCCGTGCCTTCGCGCCGGAGGTCCGCGTCAACGCCGTGGCGCCCGGTCCCATCCTGACGCGCTGGCTGGCCGATCACATGGACCACGTCGAGCGTTCCCTGCTCGCCACACCGCTACGCCGCGCCGCCGCGCCAGAGGATGTCAGCGATGTCATCGCGTTCCTGGCGCTCGGCACCACGCTCATGACCGGGCAGGTCGTCGTGGTGGACGGCGGCCGTACGATGTGAGGGTGCAACGCCACCAGGGGCGAACCATTACTTGCGATGACGGATCTTCGAGCGCATCCGCCGTTTCTTCCTGCCCACCTTGCGGCGCCCCGAGCCACGACGGCGACTCCCCATGCGTTCCTCCTTCGCTTTGCGTAACCACCGGATCAAGCGGCAAAACAAGCATTGTAGGGATTCTCGCCCGCCCGGCAAGCAAGGTCACGCAAAAGGAGATGTCCCGGCAGGACAGGAACAAGAAGCAAGAGCAGAAATGTCGAAAGAATCGCTGATCGCCTGCGGACTCCCAGAGGTCGCCCGGGCGCCCCCATCGTGGCCGAATCCCTCGATGTATCCGCCCTAAACCGACCTGGTCGAGTAAATTACCGAACCTTCCCATTCTTTCTGGATTGCGAAACCTTCGTCATCTGGCAAATAATGGATCATCAGTTGGAGGTCGTGCCCTCTGGGCAAGCCGGGGAGTTCAAGGCCGGTTTGCCGCAGGTAGCGATCACTAGCTTTACGGAGGCGGGACGGGGATTCGGGGTTGCCGGGGCGCTGTCACGCCGATATACTCCCCTTTTTATCGGGGCATCCGCGAAAGTGGTTTGCCGAGAACACTTAGCGTCGGATCGCGAACAACGATGCGTTTCAATCTCGTGGACCGGATTGTGGAGGTCACCCCAGGCCAGCACATTCGGACGCTCAAGAACCTGACGCTGGGCGAGGAGTATCTCGCGGACCACTTCCCCACCTTCCCGGTGATGCCGGGGGTGTTGATGTTGCAAACGCTGGTCGAGGCCGGCGCCTGGCTCCTGCGCATCACGGAGGATTTTCGCCACAGCGTAATCGTGCTGCGCGAGGCGAAGAACGTCAAGTACGGCAACCTCGTCGAGCCGGGCCGCACTCTCAACGTGACCGTTGAGTTGGCGGAGCCTCTGACAGACTCAACGGAGGGCCTGGTGTCCTTCAAAGGGAAGGGCGAGATCGACGGGATCGCCACGGTGTCGGCGCGGGTGACAGTGACTCGCTATAACCTGCGCGACCGCAACCCCGCGATGGCCGCTGTCGATGACCGGATTGTGAATCACCTGCGCGCCCTGTACGCGGTGCTCCGAGGCGACCTGGAAGCCTGCGCCGGGTGAGGGATTCAAGCCCACCCGTTGCAACGGGTGGGCTTCTGAAGGAGTTCGTATGCGGTTGAAGGATCAGGTCGCGCTGGTGACGGGTGGCAGTCGCGGCATTGGCCGGGCGATTGTCAAAGCGTTCGCCGCGGAAGGCGCGAAAGTTGCCTTCGTTTATCGTGGGAACCAGACCGCCGCCGATAGTCTCGTCATGGAGGTAACGGCGGCGGGCGGTGCGGCATTGCCATTGCAAGCGGACGTGGCCAGCGCCGAGGACGCCCAGAAGTGCGTCGAACGTGTCGTGCAGGAGTGGGGCCGACTCGACATCCTGGTGAACAACGCCGGTGTGATTCGCGATGGCCTGTTCGTGCGCATGACGCCTGAGGAATGGAAGACGGTCGTGGATACCAATCTTGGCGGCGCCTTTAATTTCTGTCGGGCTGCCGTCGAGGTGATGGTGTTTAAACAGAAGCGCGGCCGGATCATCAATATCTCGAGCGTGGCCGCCGTCCACCACAATCCCGGCCAGGCGAACTACGCCGCCAGCAAGGGAGCGATCAACAGCTTCACCCGCGCCTTGGCGGTCGAGGTCGCCCGGCGGAATGTGACAGTGAACGCCATCGCGCCGGGGTTCATCGAGACGGACATGAGCGAGGCGGTGCGAAATGTGGCTGGCGACCGCATCAAGAAGGCGATTCCGATGCGGCGGTTGGGACAGCCGGACGACATCGCCCGCGTCGCGGTCTTCCTTGCTGGTCCCGAGAGCGCTTACATCACCGGACAGGTGTTGACCGTGGACGGCGGTCTATCGCTCGGAGCGGCGTCATCGGAATAGGGGTCAGGTGTTTTGTTCGTAGTCCCGCCTTTAGGCGGCTTGCCGTGCAGCCGCCTAAAGGCGGGACTACGAGCAAAACACCCTGACTCCTGAACTTGGTTGTCAACGAGGTTTCTTGTGGAGGATAGGTCCATGCCGAGTCAGGAGGAGATTTATTCCAAGGTCTCCGCGACCCTGGTTGAAGCGTTGAACGTCGATGAGGAGGATATCAAGCCGACCTCGACGCTGCAGGGTGATCTCGGGGCCGAGTCGATCGATTTTCTGGATATCGTCTTCCGGCTCGAACGAGAATTCGGGATCAAGATCCCGCGCGGCGAACTGTTTCCGGAGTCGATCTTCCAGGGCGATCCGGAGTTCGTGCAGGACGGCAGGGTCACGTCGAAGGGCCTCGCCGAACTGCGCACGCGGATGCCATTCGCCGACCTGAGCGCCTTCGAGAAGAACCCCAGCGTCAGCGGCATTAGCGACCTGTTTACGGTCGAGATGATCACGCGCTACATCGAGGGCAAACTCAACCCAAGCGGCAACTGACAACGTGAGTGGTGGATGGTGGGTGGTGGATGGTGAAGAGGAACAAGTTTCTGCTTCACCATCCACCACCCACCATCCACTACCCACCATTCCGAGCACCTTGCGGCTTCACCATGCGTTGGATCTGGATCGATCGGTTTCTGGAGTTTCACAGCGGTAAGTCCGCTCGGGCGGTCAAGAACCTGAGTCTGGCCGAGGACCACTTCGCCGATCATTTCCCGGGCTACCCGGTGATGCCGGCGTCGCTCATGCTCGAAGGCCTGGCTCAGACCGGCGGCATCCTGGTTGGCGAGGCGAACGACTTCCGGGAAAAGGTTGTCCTCGCCAAGATCCCGCGCGCCGCCTTCCGCCGCGAAGTCCTGGCCGGCGAACGGCTTGTTTACGAGGTCGAACTGTTGCACCTGCGCCCCGAGGGGGCGAGTGTCCTGGGCCGCGTTTACGCCAGCCGCAAGGATAGTGACTTCCCACCCGAAGCGCAGATTGCCGAGGCCGAAATCTTCTTCGCTCACCTCGATCGATCGCGCTCGCAGCAGTTGTTTGGCGAGACGAACTTCGTCTTCACCGGGGAAATGAGGCACCTGCTTGGGCGTTTCGTCCCCGCGAAGACCAACTCCGTGGGCAACAATCAGCCATCCGCCGTCAGCGATCAGACGGGCTGACCGCGGATCGCTGCTCACCGACCGCTGAAAGACAAGGAGGGGCGGCGCTTTTCCCCACCCGGGCGGGTGGCCCCTGCCGCCGCTATACCATGACATCCACATCCCGTCGCACCGTGCTCACAGGGCTCGGCGTCATCACCCCTGTCGGGTTGGACACGGCTACCTTCTGGGCCTCGCTCCGCGCCGGGAGAAGCGGCATCAAGCCGATCAGTGCCTTCGATACCTCGGGCCTGCCGACGCGCATCGGCGGCGAGATCGTCGGCTTCGAGGCGAAAAAGTACATCCGGGATCCTGACCCCAAGAAGCAGAGGGAGAAAGGCCGGGCCCTGCGGGTGATGGCGCGGAGCATTCAGCTGGCGGTGGCCGCCGCACAGGTGGCCCTGGACGACGCGGCGGTCGAACCGAGAAACCTCGATCCCACGCGCTTTGGCGTCGAGTTCGGCTCCGGCTTGCTTTCGACGGAACTCGAAGAGATTGGGCCAGCCGCGCAGGTCAGCGCGAACTGTGTGCCCGGTGCGGTCGATCTCCAGAAATGGGGCGCGGAGGGCCTTGCGAACATCGCGCCCCTGTGGATGCTCAAGTATCTGCCCAACATGCTCGCCTGCCACGTCTCGATCCTGCACAACGCCCAGGGGCCGAACAACACCATCACCGAGGGCGACGTGGCGGGCTTACTGGCGCTCGGTGAGGCGCGGCGCATCATCTTCCGCGACCAGGCCGACTTCTTCCTCGTCGGCGGCGCCGACAGCAAGATGAGCCCGCTGAGCATGGTGCGGCAGTGCCTCTTTGGCGGGCTGTCGCGTCGCAACGACACGCCCGAGAAGGCCTCGCGGCCCTTCGACCGCCGCCGCGACGGGGTGATCGCCGGCGAGGGCGCGGGGGTCGTCGTGCTGGAGGAGTTGGAGCACGCCCGCAAGCGCGGGGCGAAGATCTATGCCGAGGTGGTGGGCTTTGGCTCCGCCTTCGACCACGACCATTCGGGCAAGGGGCTGGCGCGTGCGGTACGTGCCGCGCTCGGCCAGGCGGGGATCGGGCCGGAAGAGATCGACCACGTCAACGCGCACGGCCTGAGCGGGATTGAGGCCGACGCTCAGGAGGCACGGGGGCTTCACGAAGTATTCGGCCGGCCAGCGCCGGTCTTCGCCGTCAAGAGCTATTTGGGCAGCCTCGCTGCGGGCAGTGGTATCACCGAGTTGATCGCGGGCGTGTTGGCGCTGCGCGAGGGCCTGGTGCCGGCGACGCTCAATTACGAGGAACCCGATCCTAACTGTCCAGTAAACGTGATCGCGACCCCCACGCCCGTAAAGCGGCCCTATGTCCTCAAGGTGGGCTTCACCGAGATGGGGCAGTGTGCGGCGGTCGTCTGCCGGAAATGGGAGTAGTTGTGGAAGCCCACGGGTTGCGACCCGTGGGCTTGGGAGTCGAGTTACCACGATGCGAAGACGCGTTGTCATCACTGGGATGGGAGCCATCACGCCGCTGGGGCACAGCGTCGAGGATCTGTTCCAAGCGCAGGTGGAAGGTCGTAGCGGCGTCGGCCCGATCCAGGCGTTCGACGCCCGCCGCTTTCCCACGACGTTCGCCGCCCAGGTCAAAGATTTCGATCTCGGCCGCTTTGTGCGCGATCCGCAGCGCTGGGCCAACTCCGGCGTCAACAGTCGCTTCGCCGCCGCTGCCGCGCAGCAGGCCCTCGCCGATGCTGACCTGCTCGACAACCCGAAAGTTGATCGCACGCGCATCGGTGTTTACCTGGGCTCCGGGGAGGGAATCCAGGATTTCCACCATCTGGTATCGCTGGTGGCCCAAAGTTACCAGGCCAAGACGGGGCGGATCGACGCACCGGCTTTCACGTCCGCCGGCTTGCGCCACTTCCACCCGGGCCGCGAGTATGAACAGGAACTGCACACGACGCCGGGGCACCTGGCGGCCTACTTCGACCTGGAAGGCCCGAATTACAACTGCCTGACCGCCTGCGCCGCCAGCAGCCAGGCGATCGGGGAAGCGACGGAGATGATCCGCCAGGGTGAGGCCGAGGTGATGCTCTCGGGTGGAGCGCACAGCATGATCCACCCTTTCGGCGTCACCGGCTTCAACCTGCTGACGGCCCTGTCCACCTACAACGCCGATCCGCAGCGCGCTTCGCGGCCCTTCGACCGGAACCGCGACGGCTTCGTGCTCGGCGAGGGTGCCGGCATGCTGACCCTGGAAGAGTTGGAGCACGCCCGCCGGCGCGGGGCGCACATTTACGCCGAGGTCACTGGCTACGGTTCGACGGCCGACGCTTTCCGCGTCACGGACAGCCACCCGGACGGCCGCGGCGCCATCGCCTGCATCCGCGGTGCCCTGGCGGACAGCGGCCTGTCCCCCGCCGATGTCGGCTACATCAACGCTCACGGCACCAGCACCCAGGTGAATGATAAGGTCGAGACATTGGCGATCAAGAAAGTCTTCGGCGAGGAGGCGAAGCGGGTGCCGGTGAGCAGCAGCAAGAGCATGTTGGGGCACCTGATCGCGGCGGCGGGGGCCGTGGAACTGATCATCAGCGTCGAGGCCATGCGCCGGGGAGTGTTGCCGCCCACGATCAACTACGAGGTGCCGGACCCAGACTGCGACCTCGACTATATCCCGAACGTGGCGCGCGAAAAGAAAGATGTCCGGCACGTGTTGAGCAACAGTTTTGGTTTCGGTGGACAGAATGTCTCGCTGATCGTGAGCCGGTTCGAGGGATGACAAGGTGACAAGGTGACAAGGTGACAAGGTGAAGTACAACGACGGCTCTTCTTCTTGTCACCCGGTCATCTTGTCACCTTGTCACCTTGTCATCTTCCGGGAGTAGCAGCTGTGATTTTCCTCTGGGTCGGGCTGAGCGTCGTGGGCGGCCTGGCGCTGTTGGTGGTGCTGGGCTTTGTTGTGCTGCACTTCCACCTGCGGCGCAAGTTCCTGCACGTGGTGGTGCGCATCTTCGAGGAAAAGCCGCTGTTCGTCATCCCGCGCGGCCAACCGATCAAGGACGCCGAGGAGGTGCGTTTCCGCACCGCCGACGGGCTGACGTTGTGCGGCTGCTATCTCAAGGCACAGACACCCCGGCGGCGCGGAGTCATCCTGTTCGGTCTGGAGTTCGGCTCGAACCGCTGGTCTGCGGGACCGTACTGCGAATTTTTGCGGCGCGCCGGCTTCGACATCTTCACCTTCGAGCCGCGCTGCCAGGGGGATAGTGACGGTCAGCCCGGTTATGAACCGTTGCAGTGGGTGACCGATTTCGAGGTCGCCGATTTCCGGGCAGCGCTGGCGTACCTGCGCGGCCGCCCGGACGCCGACCCACAGGGCGTCGGCCTGTTCGGGTTGAGCAAGGGGGGCAGCGCCGGGTTGGTGGCGGCAGCGCGCGACCCGAGCGTGCGCTGCTTCGTCACTGACGGCATCTTCGCGACCCACACGACGATGGTGCCGTACATGCGCAAGTGGATCGCCATTTATAGCAAGCGCTATCGCGTCCAGAAACTGCTGCCGACCTTCGTGTACAGCATGATCGCTCACGCCGCCCTGAAACGCATCACACGCGAGCGGCATTGTCGTTTTCCGCATCTCGAACGGGCCATCGCGCGTCTGGGTCGGCGGCCGCTACTGATGATTCACGGCGGCGCGGACAACTACATCAAGCCGGAGATGGCCGAGGCGCTCTTTGAGCGTGCCCGCGGCCGGAAGGAGTTCTGGCTGGTCGAAGGCGCCAAGCACAACCAGGCGTTCCACCACGCCAACGAGGAGTACCAGCGCCGCGTGCTGGCATTTTTCGAGACATATCTGGCGCCGCGCTCCGAGGGCGACATCCCTCCAGAAAGCGGACCGAGCAACCACCAGCTCCCCGCTGGACAGCCGGCCGGTGCGGCACGGGTTTAGCCGCGGTTCGGAGAACCGCGTGGAAGGCGTGCGGTTCTCCGAACCGCGGCTAAACAACGGACGACTGCCCCCAGACGGGAGAGGTCCATGTTCACCTGGCTGCTGCGCAAGCTCCTCGGCAAGATCGTTGCCTTTCCGGTTCGCCGCCAACTCGCCGCCTTTGAGAATGCCACCCTCCAGCCGCGCGAGGTTCAGGAGGCATTGCTCCGCCGCATCCTCGCCGCGCAGAGCAACACCGACTTCGGCCGCGATCATCATTTCCGCGACATCCGTACGATCGAGGACTTTCGCCACAACCTTCCCGTCAGCCCTTATGAGTATTTTGAGCCGTACATCCAACGGGTGCAGCGCGGCGAGTTCAATGCCCTGCTGGCCGATCGGCAGATTCACATGTTCGCCCTGACCAGCGGCACGACGGCATCGCGCAAGTTCATCCCGGTGACGGCTCAGTATCTCGCCGATTACCGCCGCGGCTGGAACCTGTGGGGCCTGAAGGTTTTCCGCGACCATCCCGAGGTCAAGCTGCGGCCGATCGTGCAGCTGTCGAGCGACTGGCAGGAATTCACCACGCCGGCCGGCATTCCCTGCGGCAGTGTCACCGGGCTGACAGCGACCATGCAGAAGCGCATCATTCGCTGGCTGTACTGCGTGCCGGCGTGCGTCGGCCGCGTCAAGGATGCCGCTGCCAAGTATTACCTCGCCCTCCGCCTGAGCCTGCCGCGCCGTGTCGGCATGATCATCGCCGCGAACCCGAGTACGCTCGTCAACCTGGCGCGGGCCGGCGATCACGAGAAGGAAAGCCTGATCCGCGACCTGTACGACGGCACCCTGAGCCAGCGTTTCGACATTGCCGCGGACATTCGCGATGCCCTGAGTCGCAAGATTCGCAAACGGCATACGGCGCGGGCGCGCGAGTTGGAGGAGATCGTCCGGCGTACCGGCACGCTCTACCCGCGCGACTACTGGCCGAAGGACTGCATCATCGGCAACTGGATGGGCGGCAGCGTCGGAGCGTATTTGCGCCACTTCCCGCGCTACTACGGCGCCACACCGGTGCGCGACATCGGCCTGCTGGCGAGCGAGGGCCGCATGAGCA
>DASPXY010001134.1:0-4922 GCA_035637055.1 Gemmataceae bacterium
ACACTTCAAGTGTTGCTGCAGGCGCGCCGTTTGAGGGTCGCGCCGTTGCCTGAGCGGGAATTGCTCGTCAAGGAACTGCTCAACTTCAAAGTGAAGATCACGGTTTCAGCAAATGAGATATATGAGAGCTGGCGCGAGCGCGACCACGACGACCTCGTTTTGTCGGTGGCGATGGCCGCCTGGATCGGTGAACGAGAGGGACGGTCGGGCGGCCCCGAGGCCCACGCCTTTGCGGGGCCGTCCCGGCTTGCTGGCACCCCCTACGCCAGCCGGGAGCGGAACTGGCGCCGCTGAACGGCCGTCGGGGCTCATCAGACAAGCACGAGGATTTGGGGCGTGTGTGCGAGGACACGTGCCCGGCGTGAACTTGTCAACCGGCCACATACCACAGCACAGATTGCTCACGGACGTGCCGTCGGAGTGACGCGAATGTTGCGAAAACGCGACCGGCCCGTGGTCGCCCTGGAACATTAATGGGCCGGTGGACGGTGGAGGAAGGCAAGGTATGAAGAACTTGCCTGTCAAGGGGCCGCAAGCTACCACAACACGGGCAGCAACGAGGGCTTTGCGTTATCTCCATAGGTGAGGCTAACTCAGGCTCGTGGACCATAATCGCCGCGCGAACGAAATCCAGGTGAGCAGGATGCTGTGGCCTCTGGCCATCACGCGGGGTGTCAGCAGGGTCGACTAACCTCTCTCCAATCTGCAAGTGTCTGTCATCGCCGACACTGCACCCTCACGCCTGCGCGGCCAGCCATTCGTTCAGCACTGCGGCAACGGCGGTCTGCTGTCCCAGCGTCTGGGCCGAGGTCTCGACGCGGAACTTCACTGTGAAATTGCCGTCGGAATAGATTCCCTCGACGCCGCCCGAGCCGAGCCGGAAGCGACTGCGCTCGGGCAGGTCGGGGTTGAAGTAGAACGTGGCGCACTGGGCGACCTCGTCGGGGATCCAGGGACAAATGCTCCGCTCTTGTGAGAAGATCAACGCACACGCCGCAAGTAGTCGGCAACGAAGGTTGTCTGGGCTTCCCCCCGGGCGGTGGTTTCCACTCGCAAGGGCAAGGATTCGCCCCCGCGCGCGTACACGAGACCGATCGCGCCTCGTTCGCCATCAAGGATCTTGACCCCTGTGCCGCCATGAGCGTGGTCGAATGTGACGCGTTCCACGCAGTCGATGGCGCACAGGCGGCGGATGAAGCCCTCCCAACCCGTGGGGCGATGGTGTTCGACTGAGGAAAGCCCGTCCTTCTTCTCCGGCGGAAGGGCGACGGCTGCAGGCCAGGTGACGCGGGGCCCCAGTGCCAGTTGCTCTCGTGCTACCTCGTAAAGCAAATCGCCAGCGGCATTCAGATAGGTGTGCCCATCCTCGTCGTCCTGGACTAAGGCGCGCAACTCAGGACGGCCCGCCAGCCAGCTTTCCACGGCTGCGCTCTGGCGCGGCTCAACGTCAATCCATTCAAAGAAATCGCGGTGCCGCACCACGAACTGGGCATCCCAGGCAAGCGGCAGCCGAGGCAGACGAACCAGCTCCCGGAATTGCTCGTGAATGTAAAAGACTTCGATTTGTAGCAGAACACCGATGAGGTTCAGGAACGCGATCTCCGCCTTGAAGCCGCCCGTGGCACACAAGAGGGGTTCGAGTTGTTGCTCGTTCGCCTGGCGAATCGCCTTGATGGCGACGGACACAAGGCTGCGTAAGCCGCGCTGCGCAAAACTGAGGTGCTGATAGTTCAGAGCCTCGATTTTCATCAAGGTCGCGGCCCGGCAGCGTTGGCCGAGGTCGGCCTTCAGCGCCTCGGCGCAAAAATGGCCTTCCGGCGTGTCGGAGTGCAACAGCACCACCGCGTCGTTCTCGGCCAATCCGAGGGCGTTGAGGGTGTTGGTTTCGGCGCTGGCCTTGACGCGATCAGCGGACTTTAGCCAAGCAGTCACAGTGGCCAATTCGGGCAAGGGTTGGGGCGAACGCCAACCGCCCCAGGGACGATCCTCACGATTGGTGAGCAGCGAGGTACCGACGGTGCAGATCAGCAGGCGAGACATGGGAGGCTTCCTGGTAGAGTGGGATGATCCGGTTATATGCCACTTCGCGCACGTAGATGCTCACGCAGATGGAGGAGTAACTGCTCAAGGATGCTGCGGTTCTGCTGGAAGCCCGTGCTGGCATCCACACCGGCCTCGCGTGTCTCGGCGGTTGGGAAGGCGGCGACGCGGACAGTCAAGGTGCGGCCGGCGGAAGTTATGTGATACCACACGGGCGAACTGTGGCGGTCGCCGTGAACGCCCTGCAGTTCCCTCGTCGCTGCTCCCTTGTGGATCTTCCGCGGCAGCCCGAGGTGCCCCTTGGCAGGACAGTGTTTGCCGTGCCCGGTGGATGTAGGCGCCTGGGCGAAGGCTTGCATTGCCGCGCCGACCTCATCGAGCGCACGCCAGGGATCGTCCCAAGGCGTCTCGACTTCCAGCCAGTTGCCCAGTGACATTGCCTTGGCCAGGTCACGCATCATCCGTAGAGACAGAGAGGCGACGCGGGCAGAGTCGAAGTCCTCCTCGGGCAGTCCGCACGCCTTGCGGAACGCCTTACCGTGAGTGAGCCAACGGCCTCCCTCGAAGTCAGGGAAGTCGATGTCGGCGAACGAGCCGAAGCCCTTCCGTGCTTTCGAGCCAACGCCGCCCAGCCGGCAGAACCACCAAAGGGCAAGCCGTGCCTGGTCAAGAATCAAATCGCGGCTGAGCGGCTGACAGCGGACCACTTCACCCCGCTCGTTGTGTTCGACATACGCTGAATCGCGCGCGATGAGACGCACACTCCACTGGCTGCCGGGCGCAGCGTACCAGCGCTGACCACGCGACTTCAGGTCGCCGGCATCCATCTCGTCCATCCCGTAGGAGCCGTAGACGAGCCCCTGGGTGCGGTTCTGGGCCGCCAATTCGATGCCGTGCGCGTCGGCAAAGCGGGGGTCGAATCGGAGAACATCCTGCCCTTTCTGGTTTCTCGTGAGTCGCTTGAACGGGCAGCGCTGGACAACGATTTTCCCGACGGGCTCGACCGTGAGGCGGACCGCGCCGCCGAGATCGGTGCTGCCCCAGACCGAGGTTTCCATGCGGCGCAACGCCGGTAGAGTGACGAAGCCAGCGTGGAAGGTGCGCCACCACCAGCGGAGCAGGCCGCGAAGCGTTGCCGGGCGGAGATCGCAGTCGGCCTCGCCCTGCGAGGCGCCAGCGAGGAACGCAGGCGTGACCAGTTCCAGCGTCACCGCGCAGGTGGGACGGTTCGGGCATGCCGGCGGAGTCTCGGACGGTGCGCGGAAGCCCCCGTAACCTGCGGCAGTCTTGGCACCGCAGCCCAGGTGTGCAAGCGCCGCGTCGAGCCACTCGCGGGCCTGCTTCAGCTGATGACTATCTACGTCCGGCCGGCGCTTGCTCAGCGCGAACTGGAAGGTAGTCTTCGGCTCGACGGCAAGGAAGTAGACCGGTCCAGGCGATTCCCAGTCGCCGGGGGCGTCCTCCTCTCTGTAGTACAGGGGGTGGTGATTGTTGACGATATCAATGAACAGTTTAGGCCAGCGGACTGGCCAAGCGTCGTGGAAGACAATATCGCCGGCGCGAGCGTCGGCTGGGGCTGTCACGTCCAGTCGGCGCGCCAGGCCACGGAGCCAGGGAGACGGCGCCCGGCCGAAGACTTTGCAAATGGCGTCCCAGGCGGCGTTGTGGTCCCTCTGTGTCGGCAGCCACACCTCGCAGGCGTAGGCATGGGCCATGCCCTTCAGGCCGGTGCCCGGCAAGTAGGTGAAGCCGTAGATGGGGTGCAAGCACAGGCCGGCGTTTTCGAGCGATGAGGCTCGGGCCAGGTGGAGCGTCAGGGGCGCGGAGGTCGTGCAGTCCTCGAATACCGCGTGCAGGTGGTCCAAGCCGGTGCGCCAACGCTGCCGTAACTCGTCGAGCAGTGGCTGGTTCGGACCGATGCTGGCGATTTCGGCAAGAATGTCGCGTTGCTGCTCCTGTTGGGGACAGGGGGCATGAAAGCGATCCAGCTGGAGGCCAGGGTGGCGCTCGGCAAGCGGGACGCGGCGCAGCAGCTCGCGCAGCGAACTTGGCACAGGAACTTCGGCCCGCCACACTTTGTCGGCGATGAGTTCTCTTCTTCGCATCCGACGATCGAACCAGACTTCAAGACCAATGCCAATCTCGGAGATCTGCAAACCGCAGAGCGCCCGTTCTTCAAAGGACACCTCGGCACCATCGGCGTCATCGACAATCGAACCGATGTTGTGATCGGCAAGCCATTTCTTGATTTTCCCGCGTGCCACCTCTCAACCCTCCTGAACACTGTCCGTCAGTTTGCAGGCGTCGGCGAAACGCACCAGCCAGACGAGGTACGCCAGACATTCCGCGGTCGCGTAACGCTGGAAGTCGGCATTGCCGCGGATGAGGCGTATCAGCAACGTCCGGTCTTCGCCCCCGTCCGCAGGCCGTCTCTGCTCGATCCAGTCGGTCAGCGCCCGGTGGAGTGCAGGGGCGGATTCTTTGGCCTCAAGGAAGGCCAGCGCCTGCCCAAGTCCAGCAGCGATGATGCGGGTTGGCAGTTTCTTTACCTGCGTCCCGAACTCCTTGCCCTCCTTGGTCAGGACTTTCTTCCCGTTCTTGTCCTCGAAGCCTACCCGGACGACCTCCTGAATCCTGTCCCAGGCGTGTTTGGCCCGCAGCTGATCCAGAGTCTTCGTCTCCGGCGGCTTTGTCTCCGCCGGCTTCATCTGGGGTAGCTTCTTCTGAGTTGGCGCGGTCATGACTTCTGTCCTCCTGCCGAGGGTTGAGCGGCGCCGTTGGCCGCGTAGAGGCGCGTCCCGCAGTAGCCCTTGCCTGTCGTTTCGTCGCCGCCGATTTGCAAGATCGACGGCAGGTAGCCCGTTAGCGTCTTGAGGATGTCC
>DASPXY010001135.1:0-7961 GCA_035637055.1 Gemmataceae bacterium
CTGTTCCAGGTTTTGTTTCACCCGCGTAACCGTCGCGAGATCCTGTCCACGCTCGGCCCCAGCGGACTGCTCCAGATGGAAGAGCAGCCCGAGACTGTAGAGCACGACGCTGCCGACGGCCGCACACGCGAAGGTAATCAACCGCCGCGCCGCCCGTGGCCGGTAGGTGGCAACGACCATCAACAGGCCACCAGCCACGAGCACCACCAGGCCCTTGAACGCGGCCAGTCCCGCAAGGCCCCAGCTAGCGAGCACTTCCCGGGCCAGCCAGTTCGCTTCGTAGACCTCGCCTGTCGGGAGCCGCAGCAGGTACGACGTCAAGGCCAGGTCCGCGATACTGAAGCACACAAACAGGGCCGCGAGGTAGGAGTGCTGGCGCAGCACGGTCATCGGGGATCGCCTCCCGGGCGGTGGGTTGGTTCGTGCAGCCGGCCCCTTTGCCAGCCCGAGATCAGGAGCTTGGCGCGTGGATATTCCACGTCGTAGGGATCAACGAGGAGAGGCAGGAAACGTAAGGTAATTTACCTCGGGAAAAATGAGACAGAGGTGAGACCCGAAGCAATTTGGGGAAAAAGCGGGAAGGACCGCTGGACCTGGAAAAAGCCGGCTCTCGCTCATGACTCCTTCATCAATGACGGGTTATACTTTTTGCCCCATCTTCTATCCTTTGCCGGAGACTTGCTTCTCGGTCGGGAGAAGCCGTACAATAACCTCAAGGAAGAGCGATCTTTCGTGGGTCACCGGCTGGGAAACGAGGAGTGGTTGGACGGGACACTTACCCTCCGCGCCGTGCCAGTCTCCGGTACAAAAATTCCCACACCGCATACCATCCAAGCGCCGGGCGCGTTTCCCGGTGCGCGAGACGCTCCTTCCCCACGGTAGCCCCAGAACCTGGCAGGGCGAGCCGATTCGCCAGCGCAGTGTAATCCAGGCAAAGATGGGGAGGTTAGTCATGTTCAGACGATGCTCATCCTGCTTCGGCCTTACCCTCCTGGCTGCGGGGGCGTTCCTGTTCAGCGTGAACGAGGCGCAGGCGCAGCGGGGTGGTGGCGGGCGCGGTGGGGCTGGCGGTGGGGCGCGCATGGGCGGAGCGCCCGCGGGAGGAGCGCGCGTTGGCGTGGCTCCCGGTGGTGGGGCTCGTGTTGCCGTCGCTCCGGGCGGTGGGGCTCGTGTTGCGGGTGCCCCTGGAGGTGGAACGCGCGTGATCGTTGCGCCGGGAGGTTTCTACGGTGGCCTTCGGTTCGGTGGTTACGGGCTTGGCGTGTATCGGCCCTACTACGGTGCTCTCGGTTACGGGGGCCTCGGTTACGGGGGCCTCGGCTACGGCGGCTACGCCCCCTATTACGGCGGGCCTGCCTACGCGTCCTACGCAGCCCCGGTGACCGACCCGGGTTATATCGCTCCGGCGGTCGCTTCCAACCCGCAGGAGTCCCCGGATAACGCCGCCCATCTGCAGTTCAACGTGCCCGAAGGGGCGGAGGTTTGGTTCGACAGCACGCTGACCAAGCAGACCGGCAGCGTCCGCGAGTATACCTCGCCGCCGCTCAGCCCCGGACGCCGCTTCACCTACAAGATCTCTGTCCGCTATCGGGACGCGAACGGCAAGGAAATCAACGACACACGGCCGATTCACGTTCGCGCCAACGACTGGTTCAGCATCGACTTCACCCGGCCGGCGCCGCCCGAACCGCCGGCCCAGCCGAAGGCGCCTGCCGCACCTCCAGGTGAGGAGCGGTAAGCGCCACGAACATCACGAGGCGAGCGGCGCGGCGTCAGCCCGCCGGTAGCGGACGTGATCGCGCTACCGGCGGGCTAACGCCGCGCCGCTCGCCTCATTGTGTAAGTGCTTCTCATCACCGGCGGGCTGACGCCGCGCCGCTCGCCGGTCCGACAAATCGCCGTCCAAGGGGATCGCGTCCTCCGCGACCCGTGGGATGCCGATGAACTCCTTCGGCGCCGGCGGGAGTTTCGGGACGTCCTTCAGAACCGGGAGGAGAAACTTGACCTGGATCGTCCCGCCGGTGGCAAGCAGGGCGATCTTGCGGTCGATTGCTTGCCGCAGGGTGTTCTCGGTGGCCCCGAGCACCCCCGACTTTTTGCCCGCCTCACCTTGCTTGCCCAGCTGCACCAGGCGTTCGCCGGCGGCCTCCGCGAATTGCTCGGCCGGACGGACCCGCGCGATCATCCCTCTCCCGAGCATTTTCTCCAACTCCTTGAGCGCTCCCTCGCGCAGTTCCCGCAGCGCCGGCGTGTTGGCGGGCAGGGATTTCTCGGCAGCCTCGCGGGCCTTGCTCAGCAACTTCGGCAGAACCTTCTCGACGTGCATGCGCGTGAATTGCTCCTCGACGTGCCGGGGCAACCTGACGCCGAACAGAGCGCCAACCTCCCGGGCCAGCACGGTCGCGTCCCTGTCGCCCTCCAGGCCGAGCCGGCGCCGCATCTCCTGGAGTTCTTTCGCCAGATCCTTGAGGTGACTCGCGACCGCGGCCATTTTCTCACCGGCCTTGTCCGGCTCCTCACGCACCAGGTGCTCCTGGCCCTTTTTCAGCTCGCCCAGCGCCTTGAGGGCGTGCGGCACGGCCTTCCCCAGTCCCTGCGGCAAGCCCTTGAGGGACGTGGTCGCCCGCAGCAGTGCCTCGCTGAAGCGGCGCGACTCGTGCAGCGTGAGAGCGGAGTGATGGGTGGCGAGTTGCATGCGCCGCACGACGTCCGGCATCATTTCAGGGTCGCGCGTTTTCACCGCCGCGGCGGCGGCGCCGGCGAAGAGGCGCAGACTCTCGGCTGCGGTGGACGTCGTGCGGGCGAACGCCTCCGCGCCGTCGGCGGCGCGCAGCACCTCGAAGGCGGCGTGAGCGCGGCGCGTCCACTCGGCGAATCGCTGCAACTGCTCACTGGCAGATTTCAGTGCCGTCACCGCTTCGGCCGGCTTGCCCTCACCGACTGCATTCACCATCGCCTGGGCGTGCTTCGACCCTGTCGCCGCGTGCTGGACGATGTCGGTCTTCCATGCTGCGGTGAAGCGCGGTCCCTCTCCCGTAAGCCGTGCAATGGCTCTGCCGAGGACAGCCTCCACGGTGCGGACGCGAGTGAGCAGCGACTGCACCTCGCCGCGCTGATTCTTCACCTGCTGCCTGGCCTGGGTCAGAGCCTTGTTGTCACTCTTCTTCAGAGCGGCGTCTACCGGTTGCTGCTGTCGGAGTAGCCGAGTCTCGATGTTGGCCAGCTCGCGTGCGAGCTGTTCGGCGGTGCGCCCGACCTCGACCAGTTCGCGATCGGCTTGCTCCGTTTTTTGCTGTGTCTTCCGCTCCGCGGCCTCGATCAGCCGCTGGAACTGCTCGCGCGTCTGCCGGCCGACTTGCTCGCCCAGGTTCCGACGGTAATACTCGGCCAGACGCTCGGCCTGAGCCTGAGCTTGGTTGAGCAATTCCTCATGCAGCAGTTGCGCGCGCCGCAGCTGGTCGCGCTGTGCCTCCTTGTCTGCTTGCGGCACCTGGGCCGACAAGTCCGGGATGCTCGCCAGCCCCGCCAGAGAAAGCAATACCGCCAGGATAAGACTCCTGTCGCGCCGGCGTGTGGTGGAGGGACGCTCTTCGTGATGGGTATCCATGCGCGGGTTCCGAAGCTTGGGAAGGATCACAACGGACGGCGGGCAAGGGGGAGGGTTACTCTCCAAAAAAGCGATTGTAAGGGCGTGATCGGGAGGCGGCAAGCGGAAAAGCGACGCCCTCATGGGGTCACCACGATCTTGCCGAACAGTTCCCGTCGCTCCATGCGCTGTTGGGCCTCGGCCAATTTCTCCAGCGGGAACACCGAATCGACCACCGGGCGCAGCACGCGCCGCTCGATCAGTTTCATTGCCTGGAGCAAATCGTGCCGGCTGCCCATGTACGCCCCGAGGATGGCGTGCTGCTGCGTGAAGAAGAAGCGCAGATCGACCTCGACCTTGCTGCCGGTCGTCGCCCCGCACGTCACCAGCCGGCCGTTCTTGCCCAGGCACTTGAGGGCCTGCTCCCAGACCGCGGCGCCGACGTGCTCGAAGACGATGTCGGCGCCGCGCTTGCCGGTGCGTGCCCGCACTTCCTTGGCGATCTCCTGCGTGTTGTAGTTCAGTAACACATCCGCCCCGAGTTCCTCGGCGCGGCGCAACTTGTCCTCCGAGCCGGCGACCGCGAAGACATGGGCGCCGGCGGCCTTCGCAATTTGAATCGCCGCCGTGCCGACGCCGCTGCTCGCCCCGAACACGACCACCTCATCATTGGGCTGGATGCGCGCCCGTGTGTGCAGCATGTTCCACGCGGTGACGAACGTCAGCGGCACCGCGGCCCACTCCACGAACGACCACGTCTCACTGATCGGCAGCAGATCGACGGCGCGGGCCTTGGTGTACTCGGCGAAGCCGCCCTGCGTCTGATAGCCCTGGATGTGGTAATCGTCGGCGCAACTGTCCAGGCCCTGGTTGTACCAGTCGCTCTCCAGCGAACACTGCCCCGGCGAAATCAGGACGCGCTGACCGGCGGTGAAGTTGTGGACGCGCTTGCCGAGTTGAGCCACCACGCCCGCGGTTTCACAACCGCCGATGTGCGGCATGGGGATCTTGGTCGGCAATCCCTTGCGCACCCAGACGTCGAGGTGGTTGAGTGCGCACGCCTTGACCTGAACCAGGACTTCGTCGTCTTGGAGTTCCGGCGTGGGCAGGTCCATGAGTTGGAGCACGTCTACGTCGCCGTGCTGCGAGAACGCCATCGCGCGCATGGAAAGGTCTCCGTGAGGGGCAGTTGGGATCGTCGTTTAGCGGAGCCAAAACCCCTCCCCCAACCCCTCCCCGCAACGGAGAGGGGAGGAAGCAAGCCTGCTCTGCTCCCCTCTCCGTTGCGGGGAGGGGTTGGGGGAGGGGTTTCTGGGTCAGAAGCGCCGCGTCCGAATCTTGTCGTGCGTGAAATCGTCCCGGCTCGCCAGCCGTTCGCGCAACTCTTCCTCCTCGCGCTGGTCGGCCACCTCCTGCGACAGCGCCTGGCCCCAGAGGCAGTAGTGCAGCGAGCCGATCATGCCGATGGTGGCAACCGCGCCAATGACGTAGAAGAAGAAACCGCCAGTGACGAGGATGAGGAAGACCAGGAAGCCGCCCCCGAACACCGCGGTCAGCATGAGCGTCAACAGCGTCTCACGAGTCTTGCGCGTTGCGTTGTCTTCTTGTTCCATGACGGACCTCCAGGTAAGGCCCCAAAGCTCCCAGGTTGCAGCCTGTGGGCTTGCAGGGCGCCAAGATCATTGTACAGTGGGCAGAGAGAACTTTCCGCTGGCCCCTCTTCCGTTGAGGTTTCGGCCCCCTCCCCCCGCCATCCTGCATGGGTCGGGGGCCTCTGGACCACGGACGCACGATCATGGACTACCGCAATCTCGCCGAACTGCATCGCCGTCAGGCCGAACGCCTCGGAGCGACCGTTGCGCTTCGCTACAAACGTCACGGCCTCTATCACGATCTGACCTGGGAGGAGTACCACCGTCAGGCGCTGGCGTGTGCCGCTGCCCTGGTCGAGGCCGGCGTTCAACCGGGCGCTCGTGTCGGCCTCCTTGCCGAGAATCGCCTCGAATGGTTGATCGCCGACATGGGCATCCTCGCCGCCGGCGCCGTCAATGTCTCGCCGCATGCCCCGTTGACCGCGCGGCAGGTCCACTTTCAGTTCGCCGACGCGGGCATCTGCTGGCTGTTCGTCTCGACGGCTGAGCAACTGGCGAAGGTCCGCCAGGTCCGGGGCGAGTTACCCTCCCTGCGCGGCGTGGTGGTGTTCGACTCTGCGGCGGCCGCTGCGGACGCTCCGTCGTGGGCCGGGTTCGTGCAGCGCGGCCGGCTGCTGCTGCCACGGCTCCGCGAGGAACTGATGCGTCGCGAGCGCGCCCTAAGCGGAGAGGAATTGGCGACGATCATGTACACGTCCGGCACGACGGGCAATCCCAAGGGCGTGATGCTGACGCATCACAACCTGCTCAGCAACGCGGTCGCCTCCGACGCCGCAGCCCAGCGCCGGCCGGGGTCGGTGCTGCTCTGCTGGCTCCCCTTCAGTCACATTTACGCGCGCACGGTCGATCACTACCTGAGCATCGTCGCCGGCGTGCCGCTGTGCCTGGCGGAGTCGGCGGAGACCGTCGTGCAGAACCTGGCCGAGACCGAGCCGACGCATCTGTCGTCGGTGCCGCGCTTCTACGAGAAGGTGCTGGCGGCGGTCGGCACCTCCGACCCTGCGGAAACCGGGCGGCGGCTACGCAGGATCTTCGGGCCGCGGATCGACTGGCTCGGCTCGGGCGGGGCCGCGCTGCCGACGTCGATTGCCGAGAGCTTCAAGGCGGCGGGGTTGCTCCTGCTGCAAGGCTACGGCCTGACCGAAACGTCGCCGGTCATCTCGTTCAATCGCAAGGCGCACTACAAGCTGGAGACAGTCGGCCAGGCGATTCCGGGCGTGGAGGTCAAGATCGCACCTGACGGCGAGGTGCTGACGCGCGGGCCGCATGTCATGAAAGGCTACTGGAACAACCCCGAAGCCACCGCCGAGACCATCCGCGACGGTTGGCTGCACACCGGCGATCTGGGCAAACTGGACGAGGAGGGTTTTCTGTCGATCACGGGGCGCAAGAAAGAGTTGCTGGTGATGTCGAGCGGCAAGAAGGTGGTGCCGGTGTTCATCGAGGGCCTGCTGCTGGGGGATAGCTGCTTCGATCAGGTGGTGGTCCACGGCGAGGGGCGGAATTTCCTGACCGCGCTGATCGTGCCGCAGTGGGACAACGTGCGCAAGGCGCTGGCCGCCGAGGGGGTCGGGTTGGATGGTCTCGGCGAGGAGTCGCTGGTGAAGCATCCGGCTGTGCAAGCACTGCTCCGCAAGCGCATCGACGCGGTCCTGACGGACGTGTCGAGTTGGGAGCACGTCAAGCAATTCGTGGTATTGCCGCGGCCGTTCAGCGTGGCGGCGGAGGAGCTGACGGTCAGCTTGAAGTTGCGCCGGAACATCATTTTCGGCAAGTATCGGGCGGAACTGGAGGCGATGTACAAGGAGCAAGCGTCTTGACGGAGGGGAAATCGTGACAATCTCCTCGCGAACTCCGGAAGGGCGGCCCAATCGGTGCCCGTTCTGCGGCGCCGATGTGCTGATCGAGCCGTCGGAGCCTACTGGCGACGCACCTTGTTCCGCCTGCGGAAGCCTCGTGTGGTTTAGCAAGGGTTCGTCGGGTGTGTGGGTTTACGACCCCGACCATGTCGCCCCGCTGCGGGAGCGAGTGGTCGCCCTCGTGTGCGAGAACCTCGACGTCGGCCCGAGGTCAGTGACCGACTCGACGTCCTTCATCAAGGATCTCGGCGCCGCCTCGCTCGACATCGTCGAGTTGGTGGTAGAGGCCGAAGAGGAGTTCGAGGTTACTATCCCCAACAAGCAGGCCGAGAAGATTGGGACGGTTGGCGAACTGATAGGCTATCTCCTGCAGCAGCGGCTGTGAGGAGAGTTGCTTTGGAGCGAGGTTCATGAGCACCAACGATCCAACCACTCCCAGCAAGCGCTGGACCGCTGCTGAACTCCGCAAACTACCCCGCGAAGAGCGGGATGCGATTCTCCGAATCGCCGCAGCCTTGGCCGAGGAAGAGTACCGGAGCAATCCTGAACTGACCGCCTTCGAGGCCTTTGGCAAGGGCGACCTGTGCGCCGATAGCAGTAGCACCGAAACGAGGATGACATGACAACTTCCTCGCAAGTGCCCCAAGGGGTTCCGCATTGCTGCCCGTTCTGCGGCGCCCTACTCATCGGCCCGTCGGAGCGCTACGGTACCGTTACTTGTCCGTCTTGTAACCGACCGCTCTGGTTCACCAAGGCCCCCGATGGCGTTTGGTTCCACGATCCCGAGAGTGTGGCTGGCGTCCGCGCAAGAGTGATCCGTATCGTGTGCGACCACCTCGGGGTAAACCTGGACCGGATCAACGA
>DASPXY010001136.1:0-8627 GCA_035637055.1 Gemmataceae bacterium
TTGGCCATTTAGAGTGAGACGGCGGTTGACACTTCGGCGTTGTCGGTGCCGGCTTTCCGCGATGGTAACTTATTACTCCCTGGCCACTTACGGCTGAAGATACCTGGGAGCAAAGTGTCAACTTCCGCCCCCTCGGAGTGAAACGATGCCCTGGGGGGGAATGGTGACGCTCTACGCAGCCAGCGCGGCGGAAAGAGGTTGGGGCGAAAAAACGCCCCGAAGAAGCAGCCGTTCCCCGCACCCCGTCGCCGGAGCGTCAACCGCTCCGCGAGGTCCGGGACGTCCGGTTTTGTAAGGCCCTGCCCCGCAGCCCCCCCTGCCGGCCGTGCCGCTCCACAGGGCGCATCCGACTGGTGCAAACTACCCCGAGCGCGTATAGTGGCGCTGCCGAAGTCTCACAATCGGAGTAACAGCATGACAGCCATAACAAGCCCCACCGTGCCACGCTCGCAACCGCGGGAGCATGTTCACGACGAACCACTCTACGAGATCATCGACGGACAGCACGTGGAGTTGCCTCCCATGAGCATTCTGGCCAGCAGAGTCGCTTCGCGACTTCACACGTGTCTGGGACTCCACCTGCACGGGAAGCCCCTGGGCGAAGCCTTGATGGAAACGCTGGTTCGCCTGCCGCTGCCGGTGGACCGCAATCGTCGGCCGGATCTGGCGTTCGTGTCGGCGGAGCGCATCGCGCAGGCGCCCCCGCAACCGGGCTCCGACAATGCCTGGGACGTCGTCCCGGAGTTGATGGTCGAGGTGGTCAGCCCCCACGATCTCGCCGAAGAGATCATGGAACGCCTCGGCGAATACTGGGCCGCAGGGGCCAAACTGGTCTGGATCGTGTATCCCACGCAGCGGCTCGTCTATGTGTACGAGTCGCTGCGGCAGGTACGCATCCTTGGTGAAGCGGACGAACTCGATGGCGGCATCGTGTTGCCGAGTTTGCGCATTCCCATTGCGTCCTTATTTCCAGGGTAGGCGGAGAAAGGGGAAGCGGAGAAAGGGGACATTCACCTTTTTCTGTCCCTCGGAGAGAAAAAGGCGCCTATCTGGCCTCTGCCTTTCTTCACCCACTCCGCGGCGCTGAGAACAGCGCCGGGTCCGCGCCTCGAACCCGCATTAGCTGCGCTCGACGTGATACCGATGCCCTTGGGCGAGGAGACAGACAACGTCCCCGGGACGGTCGATGATGGCGGCGAACAGGTTGGTGACGTCACGTCCCAGCGCGCGCATGTCGAGGGCCTCCAGTACAGATTGACAGAGTTGTATTGTATGAGACGTGTTGCTCTCCCGTGCCGAAGCGGCCAGCGCGGGTGGACTTCGACCCGGGCGCAGTGACGCGCGGGTGGAGGGCCGGTGGCCGCCGACACGGCAAGAGTTCGGCCTGCGGCTACCCGTCCCGAGGGAGGCGCGCACCCCGAACGGGGATCCGGCAAGCGGGGGTCAGCGTGGAATGAGATGCAACGAATTAACTGCCTCTGTCCCAATCGGTTGCGGCAACTCGTCTCGTTCCACGCCCTGAAACCCAATCGCCGCGCTCCACCCTTCCTGCTGTTATTGTAGCGCTCGCAGCGAGCGAGGGAAACACCTGGCAAGCGGCAGAGGGCCGGAGCCCCTCTCGCCAAGAACCCATCTCATTTGCGGGTAGCGAGGTACTCCAGCAGGTCGGCCGCTTCCTGGGCGGTCAGAGCGGCCATCTGCCCGTCGGGCATCAGCGACCTCGGCGACGGCCGCAATGCCTCCACGTCGGCGGCCGCGAGGAGGATCTCCTTGTTTTGCCCGTCGCGCAGCACCACCGTTTTCTCGTCCCGCTTGACCAGCAGACCAGTCAGCGAACGGCCGTCGGTCGTCTGGGCGATATAGGTGGCGTACTTCGGCTCGATGCGCCGGGACGGCTCCAGGATGCTCTCCAGCAGATCCTCACGCAGGCGCAGTTTCCCAATCGCCGAGAGGTCGGGGCCGACTGGCATCCCGCGCCCGCCGATCTGGTGGCAACTACCGCAGTTGACCGCCTGGGACCAGAACAACTTCTCCCCTCGCTCGGAGTCCCCTTTGAGAGCCAGAATGGCTCTGGGCCGGGGATTCGAGCCGAGCTTCCGCGCTCCTTTCGGGTCCGGAGGGAAGTAGCCCTCGAACAGGTCGCGCACCGGGCTGGGTGGGAGCTGCGCCGCCGCCGCCAATACCTGTGTCCGCTCGGCAGACGTCAACTCGCCGCGCCCGAGTTTCCGCGCCACCCACAGCGCCGACCTCGGGCTGTCCAGCAGCCGGTCCAGCGGCCCGTTGTCTGGGAAAGGCTCCGGCTTTTTCGCGGCCCCCTTCATGCCGGCGATCCACTGCTCGATGAACTTCAGCCCCGCTTCGTCCGGCAGTTCGGAGCCGATGTGCGGCATGCGATCACGGCCGAATTTGGCCATGCGGAAGTACAGGGTACTCGCCCACGGATCACCCGGCTTGATGATGCACGCGTCCGGCAGTGCGAAGTCGCCGCGCGCAGGTCGGACGCCGACCGCCTTCATCTGCTTGACCGCGACCGGAAACTGCAACCGCAGATCGACGGCGCCGCCCCCCCCATCGGCATGGCAGTGACCGCAGTTGGTGTGAAGGTAGGCGCGGGCTCGCGCTTCCAGGGGTTGGCTCGCGTCCGCCGGGTCGGCGAGTTTGCGTTCCCGCGCGGCCGACGCGGCATCGAACGGCGGGAGCGGCTTCCCCTTGTTGTCCACCCGGCGGATGAGGCCCGCCTCGGTGAGGGCGATCAGCTGGTTGCGGCCGTCGGGGCCTGGCCGGTTCAGCTGTTCGGGCTGGAACGCCAGGGCGTATTCCGACCACGAGCTATGGCACGACATGCACTGGCTGCGACTGTGGAACTGCCACACGCGCTTCTGCTTGCCGTCACTCACTTCCTTCTCGGCGCCGTCGGGAGGGACCAGATCGCCGTCCGTCTGATCGTCTCGCCACGCGAAGGTGTAGGCGTACCAGTCCACGCCATCATAGTGCAGGAGTTGCGTCTCCAGCCGCCGGCCGCCCAGGGAGATCGTCCTGACCAGCACCGCATCCTTGCCGAAGTGCATGCGGAAGTTGTGCCAGTCCACCATCGTGGGGATTGGCTTGCCAGTGGCGTAGAGGGTAACAGCCGACGCGCCCGGGAAGGCGACCCAGTGTTGCGCGGTCGCGCCGTCCTGCCATTGCCGGCTGTTCACCGTGAAAGGGATCACGCCGGCCGCCGGCGTGTGGTCCTTGACCGAAGCGAACAAGCCGGTCTCGGACAGCTTCGTCGGGAAGTTGGTATTCCTGCCGCCGCCATCATTCCGCTCGATCGTATGCACCGTCCCGCCGTCGTAATCGAGGAAATACAGTTCGCCATCCTTGTCCTCGCCGAAGGCCACGATGCGCACCGACGGCCGCGCAATCTCCGGCATTTCCTTGGTACGATCCCCCTGGAAGCGAGCGGCCCACAGGCGGCGGGTCTCCCAGTCCCCGAAGACATAGGCGCCGCGCAGCTCGACCCACTTCTTGCCGCGATAGACGCGGCCGCCGGTAACACTGCAGGCGATCGTGTGCGGCAGTTCGATCAGCGCCGGGCGGATCGGCGTCGGCCCGACCTTCTCAGGCTTGATGGGCTGCGGCCCCTCCATCGCCGCCCACCCATAGTTGCCGCCTTTCTCGACGCGATGGACAGTCTCCCACAATTCCCAGCCGACATCCCCGACGAACAGCTCACCGGTCTGGCGATCAAAGCCCATGCGCCAGGGGTTGCGGAAGCCGTAGGCCCAGACCTCCGGTCGTGCTCCCTTCAGCGCGACGAAGGGGTTGTCCTTCGGCACGGCATAGTTCTTTCCCTTGTCCTTGCGATCCACGTCGATCCGCAAAATGGAGGAGAGGAGGTCGGAAATATCTTGCCCCGTGTTCAACTCGTCGGGCGGGTTCGGGTTGGTGGCGTCGCCGGTGGAGATGTAGAGCATCCCGTCCGGGCCGAAGTGCAGGTCGCCGCCATTGTGCCCGCCTTGCAGGAACGTGATGACGATCTCCTCGCTCGCCGGGTCGATGCGCGGCGGGTCGGTCCGGGTGACGGTGAAGCGAGACACCCGGCTCCCGTCCGGCAAGTTGCGCTGGCCGCGCTTGCCCCGCAGCGTGTAACAGACGAAGCACTGGCGGTTTTTTGCGAAGTCCGGGTGGAAGGTCAATCCGTAGACGGCTTCGACCCCCGCGGCATCCGGAAGCAGGTGCAGCGTCTTGAGTTCCTTGCGCAGATCGAAAAAGAGGTCGGCCCGTGCATCCGGTCTGTCCTTGAACGAATACAGCACGCCGGCCTGTTCGCCGACAAAGAGCCGGTTGGTCTCCGGACAGCGCGCGAGCAGCAGGGGATGTTTGAACTTCAGATTCGGGAACGCTCGAACCACCTTGAAGGGCGGCGGCGGATCGGGAGAGCCCACCACGCGGGAGGATGTCCAGGGGGTCCGAGCGGACTTCTGAGGGTCGGCTCCCTTTTGCTGGAGCGGGTCGGCTGTGGCGGAAGCAAGCCACGCCACGCAACCGGCCACGAGCATGAGCGGCAACCCGAGCAAGGCCAGGGACACACGGCCTCCGCCCTGGGAGGGTGACGGCATGAGTTCCACTCCGAAAGAAGTAGCCGAGACGCGAGCCCACTGTGGGACCAAGTCAGGGTCAAGCGAGTAGGCGGCACACGGGAAGAGTCATTGTAGGGCAGTGATTCGGCCCTGGCAGCCTGCCTTTCCAGGATCCGGAGCTTGCAAATCCGCGTGCCCGGCCGTCTGGCAAAGCGCTTGACAGGGCGAATTGGGTGCGGGAGGATGTCGTCAGCGGTTCTCCCGCGCGCTGCCGATGTGGAACCGTACTACGAGACCTCGCTCGAAGACAGCAAGAAACTGGGCTTCAAGGCTGGGGACACGCCGATGACCAAGGTCACGAAGTTCGTCTTCGTGGGGCCCGATGGCAAGACGTTTACCCAAAAGACAGTGCTGGCGGACGAGCAAGCGAAAAAACACCTTGAAAAGGACAGTAAGATCCGCGTGCAAGTGACAGGGATAGAGGTCGAAGTTCTTCGCTTCGGCCCGGAATTGAAGCCTCAGGGGATCAAGCGGGTGCGCTAGCAGCCCGTTGACAAACCCCTCCCCCGGCCCCTCCCCTGAAAGGAGAGGGGAGAGTTTGCTGGCTTGCCCCCCTCTCCGCTGCGGGGAGGGGCCGGGGGAGGGGTTTTGCCATGCGCTGCTAGCCCCCGGCCGGCTGAGAGAAGGCCGGTGGCATCACGGCTTCCCTGCGCTGTAGTCCTCGTACTCCTGGGCCACCTGCGCGTCGGCCACCGTGCCGGCATGCACCAGTACACGGAAACGTAGCCGGAGTGTCTTGCCTGCCGCGATGGTGTACGGCTCCCGGTGCGTCGGCGACAGCCCGATCGTCTGGTTGGCGAAGTTCAGGCAGGGCGTTGGGTGGCGGAAGTTGCCGGGGTGGTTGAACAGGCTCACGCCCAGCGCCTTGCCGCCCAGTCGGCCGCTGACGTCGATCCATTTCGCCGGGGCGCCGTCGCGCGGGTTCACTTCGCCCGCGCTGTTGGTGATGACCGCGTCCTTGCTGAACGCCGGCACCAGGGCGTTGACCGCCCGCAGGGCCAGCAGCTGGTAGGGCGTTGCCTGGAGGGTCACTGGCTCCCGGCGCGCCTGCAGCACCAACTCGAAGTCGATCACGCGGCGGCTGGCTGGCCGGCGCGGGATACTCACCGTGCGTGTCTCCTCCAGCAGGATGGCGTCGCCGGCGACGTTGTCCCATTCCAGCCGCTCGACAAACCGCGCGGTCTGGCCGCTGCGAACCGCCTCGAAGGCGCGGTGACGCATGCCGCTGTAGCGGGGTGTTTTGGTGTTCGGGTCGGGGTCGAGTTGCCAGTTGTTGCCCTGGGTGAACTTCTGGTGGGCGATCCACAGCCCGGTGTGCCAGTAGTGGGCCTTGCGTTGGCCAGGCACTTCGCCCAGCTGCGTGAGGACTTCCCCAGCCGGGCCGTGCAACGGATGGATCTGGGGTCGGCGCAGGTCTGGCTTCGCCGTGTCGTAGTGGTAGGTGAAGAACGGCTGGCCGTCGATCATCACCTGGAGCCGGTTGGCATCCTGCTTGATCGCGACGGCATCCGGCCCATCGATGGCTCTGCCCTCCGTGCCCGGCACAGCCAGAGCGCCCACCCACGCGAGCAAGGCGGCCCCGAGGCCAAGGCCGAGACAGTTGGTCGGCGGTGAAGTAAGGGGCATGAGCCTGTACCTCCTTCCAAGCCGGCGCCCTGCCGTCCTCACGGCGCTGTACCGCGGCGCGGCCGGCACCTGCCTCCAACATACGCCGAAGCCACTCGGAGTCCATGCTGCTCGCGGGGCTACTCGCGAGCAGGCGGCCGAGAAGGACGTTTCCTGCATTGCGAACTGGCGGTGAGAGACCCAGAGCGGGAGAGTACCGTCGGAGTGTGGGAAAAAGGAGAATCCGTGATGTGTGGCTATCGCTTCCCTTGGCCGCTGCTGGCCCTGCTGATCGCTGCAGGATTGTCTCCCGCGCTCGCCCCGCAAGCGAGCCAGCCGCCCCCTGCCGGTTGGAAACTGGTGTGGAGCGACGAGTTCGACGGGAAGGAGATTGACAGGACGAAGTGGGACTTCGACATCGGCAACGGGTTCTTCAACTACGATGCGAACACATGGATCAGCGGCTGGGGCAACGCCGAACTCCAATACTACACGCGGGAGGCTGAGAACGCCTTCGTCAAGGACGGCATGCTGCACCTCCGCGCGGTGAAGGAATCACTCCACGGCTGCGGCTACACGTCCGCGCGACTGAAGACGAGGAAGCGGGACGGGAGCCCCCTGTTCAGCCAGAAGTATGGCCGCTTCGAGTTCCGCGCCAAGTTGCCGACCGGCAAGGGCGTCTGGCCGGCGCTATGGCTGTTGCCCCAGGGGGATAAATATGGCACCTGGGCGGCCTCAGGAGAGATCGACGTGGTGGAGGCAAAGGGCCAGGATCCGGCCAAAGTGCTTGGCACGCTGCACTATGGCTCGCGCTGGCCGCACAACACCCACACCAGCAAAACCTACGACTTCCCGCCCGGCGGCAGCATCGCGGACTTCCACGTGTACGTGTTGGAATGGGAACCGGGGAAAATCAGTTGGTCCGTGGACGGCAAGGTGTACGCGACGCAAACCTTCTGGTGGAGCAGCAGCAAGTTGGACCGCGGGAAGGGGGCGAAACCGAGCCAGGCGTCGGACCTCAATGCATGGCCGGCTCCCTTCGACCAACCGTTTTACCTTGTCATGAACGTCGCCGTCGGGGGCAAGTTCGTCGGCAATCCCGATCAGACGACCACATTCCCCGTCGAGATGGTGGTTGACTATGTACGGGTGTACGACAAGGTTGGCGGCTACGGCGCGGCCCCTCCGCGCGGTGAGGGGAAGCTCCCGTTCGGGAAACCGTAGGGCATGCGGGCACAACCGCTGAGGGATTGGCGAGCGGCGCGGCGTGAGCCCGCCGGTGATGGCTGCACGGGCGGGCTCACGCCGCGCCGCTCGCCTTGTTGTGAGTGCGTCTAATCTGCACTGCGCTTCCATCCTCTGCAGCGCGCGATTCGGGCGCTGGCGTGGACGCCGTGAGACGGATACACTTCTCGTTGGAGTTTCCGCCAGCGTGGAGGTAGCGTATGCTGCGGCGTTACGCCGCGGATGGCTTGCGTTGCCCACCCGATGATGTCGTGCGATCATGTCTGGAGCCAGACATGATCTCCCACAGGAGGTAAGTGGCTCGCGGCTGGCGGATACTCCTCCCGAACCTTCCTTTGCTCCCTTGTCTCGTTCTCCAAAGGTGTCCGCATGACGCCCCAGGGATCGGTCAGCGGTTGGATTCATCAAATCCATCAGGGAGACAGCCGTGCGGCCGCGGAACTCTGGCGCCGCTACTTCCCGCGCCTCGTCGGGCTGGCGCGGGCCGTCCTGGGGAGCGCCCCACGCAGGATGGCCGACGAGGAGGACGCCGCCCCCAGCGCCTTCGACAGCTTCTGCCGCGGCGCCGAGGAAGGGCGCTTCCCTGACCTCTGTGATCGCGACAGCCTGTGGCGGCTGCTGGTGGTCCTGACGCGGCGCAAGGCCGTGCACCAGGGCCGTCATGAGCAGCGACAAAAGCGCGGCGGCGGGGCTGTGCTGGACCAGGCTGGCGTGGCTCGTGCGGCTGGTTCCCCCGAAGAAGCAGCCGGCGACCTCGACTGGCTCGCAGACGGCGAGCCGACGCCCGCGTTCGCTGCGGAAGTGGCCGAGGAGTGCCAGCGCCTGCTCCGCCTCCTGCCCAACGATGACCTGCGCTCGCTCGCGGTGTGCAAGATGGAAGGGTACACCAACGAGGAGGTCGCCGCGAAGGTCGGCTGCTGCCTCAGCACCGTGGAGCGCCGCCTGCAACTCATCCGTCGCCTCTGGTCGGAGGAACGCCCTCACGCCTAACGGATCGATTCCCCACTCCAAAAATTTCCTGACTGCCGTGCGGGGTTCCGGCGCGGTTGTCCATCTGCCGAATAGGGACGAGGTTGTCAAGGAGTCACTCGCACCAGGGGCCTGAAAAAACCTTTGGCGCGCGCGATTGCCCGGTTTATCCTGTTCTCATCC
>DASPXY010001137.1:0-6314 GCA_035637055.1 Gemmataceae bacterium
GCGGGCGGTTGCTCCTGGAGTTGGCGCAACTCGACAACGCACCACTGATGCGCGGCATGTACTTCGACGGCGACAACTGGGGCGACCTGTATTTTCTCTGGTCGCTGGAGCGCATGGCGGTGATTTACGATCTGAAAAAGATCGAGGACAAGGACTGGTACGCGTGGGGCTCGGGGATCATCCTGGCGAACCAGTCGGGTGATGGCAGCTGGCGCGAGCGTTTCCCCGGCGTGCCGGACACATGTTTCGCGCTGCTGTTCCTCGTGCGGGCGAACGTGGTGAAGGATCTGACCGACAAACTGCGCCAGGCCCGGGTCGCCGCCGCGGCGCGGCCGGGAACCCCATCCGCGCCGCCCGGGAAGAAGGATTGATCACTCCGGCAGCGGTTTGCCGCGCGTCTCCGGCGCGAACCAGATGATGACCATGCCCACGACGTAAATCAGGCTCACCACCGAGCACGCCAGCGGATAGCCGGCCGGCAACTTCAGCGGGCCGACGGTGACGTCGTGGCTGAAGAGGCCCACGAGATTGCCGGCCTGAAGCACCCCGACCGCGGCCAGGATGCGGCCGAAGTTGAAGCCGAAGCCCTGGCCGGTGGCGCGCACGGCCGTGCGGAACAACTCCGGTAGGTACAGTGGCAGCCAACCGTAGAAGGACGCAGTGCAGCACCCCGCGACGAAGGCTGACGCCAGGAAGGCGGTGCTGTATTCCTTGTTGCCGAGGAAGAGCAGGGCGACCGACCCCAGCGAGGTCAGGCAGAGTAAAAAGTAGGCGGGTCGCCGACCGATCAGGTCACCGAGCAAAGCGGCGGCGATGGTGCCAACAATGGCGCCGAGGGCGAGCCAGATCTGTGTGTGTTCCTTGGCCCGCTCGGCGCTCTGCGTCAGTTGGTCGGCCCAGGTCGGGGCCCACTGCGTTGCGCTCCAGGTGCCCAGGAGGGCCACGCCACTCAGGCAAGCGGCCAGCAGCATCCGCCGCAGCGTCGGGCTCCAGATGCGGCTGCCGTCTGCGGGGTGATCCTGGCGCCCCAGGTAACGGATGACGGGGTAGGAGTAGCCAGCGATGGCGATGGCCAACCCAACTGCCGTCCCGATCAGACGAACGGCCAGGGGAGCAGGAACCCACGCGGGAAGTTCAAAGGCCCAGAGGCAGACGATCAGCGCCGGGCCCAGTACCCCGGCCGCCACTCCAAGCAGGTCGCGTGCCGCCCAGCCGGTCGTGGCGCCGCGGCTCTTTTCTTCCTCCCAGCGGCGCGACTCCGGCACGAACAGGCGGATGAAAAACGTCAGGAGGGCCGGCGCCGTGCCGAGGAGCATCATGAAACGCCAGCTCGGGCGGGCATTGGCATCGACGGCCCAGCTCCCCAGGCTGGTCAGGGGCAGCGCCGCCAGGCCGAGGCTGGCAAAGCCGACGAGCAGGTAGCCGACGTTAGCCGCCGCACCGATCAACCCGGCCATGAAGGCGCGGCTGCGATTGGGCCATACTTCCATGACCAGCGCCACCCCCAGCGACCACTCGCCCCCCATCCCAAGAGCAGCGATGAAGCGGAGGATCCCGATCTGCCAGGCACTGTCCGCCAGCCCGCACGCGCCGGTAAAGACGGCGTAGGTGAGGACACTCAGAGTCATAGCCCGTACCCGGCCGATGCGGTCCCCCAGCCAGCCGAACAGCACGCCGCCAGTAGCCGCCCCAACGAGGAAGCCCGCGGTGATGATGCCGAACCAGAGGCCGATCTCGCCCTCGTTGGTGGTGGCCAGCAGATCCTTGACCGCCGGTCGCCCGACCATCGAGAAGACGCCCATCTCGAAGCCATCGAACATCCAGCCGAGCAGCGCCGCCGTCAGTGCCAGCCACTTGCCGCGTTCCGATTCCTGTCGGCCTTGCTCGCCCATCGCCGCGCCGCCTTTCCGCTCGCACGTCTCGGAAGATGCCCCAGGCGACAGCATAGCCGGTGTGCGGACGGCGTCAAACAAAACTCACGCCCGCGAGCGCTGCGGCAAGTTCGACAGCGCTCGCGGGCCGCTCCTGCGGATCCTTCGCCAGACAGCGCAGGCAGAGCCGCTCCAGTTCCGCCGGCACCTCCGGCGCCAGCGCCCGCGGCGACTCTGGCTGCTCGGTGAGGATCTGCCGCCGCAGCCCCCACAAGGTTTCCTCACGGAAGGGCAGTCGCCCCGTCAGCGCCTGATACAGCACGACGCCCAGTCCGTAGACATCGGTGCGGACGCTGACCTGTCCCGCGCCGCCCAGTTGCTCCGGCGCCATGTATGCCAGCGTCCCCGGCGTCGAGACGCTCTCCTGCAGCAGCTCGCACGGGGTGACGGCGATGCCGAAGTCGGCGAGAATGGGCTGGCCGTCGGCATCGAGCAAGATGTTCGCGGGCTTGATGTCGCGATGAATAAATCCCTTTTCGTGGGCGTAATGGAGGTTATCGGCGACCTTTGCAATCATCGCGACCGCTTCGCGCCAGGGCAACCGCCCATGATGCAGGCGCTGTTCCAGATCGCTGCCCTCGACCAGGTCGAAGACGATGAAGCACAGCCCATTCGCGTTGCCGACATCGTGAACGCCGACGATGCCGGGATGCCGTAACCTGGCGACGCGGCGCGCCTCGGCGATGCAGTCCACAGCCGTGACCTTGACGGCAACGGGACGCTCCAGAGCGGTGTCGATGGCCCGCCACACCTGCGAAAAGCCGCCCTCGGCGAGGACACGTTCCATGCGATAACGCCCCGCTAACAGCGCCGGCACGTCGGCGCGGGGCGGTCGCTCGGTGGAGTCATCGAGCCAGTCCATCGCCCGCAAACGCCGGATCGCCGCGCGCAGGTCGTTGAGCAGTTCAGGAGCATCGGTCGCCAGATCCTCGGCGCTCACGTCGCGGCCCTGCTCGCGCAGTTCGTCCCAGCGGGCCAGCAGTTCGTCGAGTCGCGCTTGCCGGGACACGTTTACCCCTCCGGCCGTTCGAGGGCCTCTTGCAGCAGCAACTTGGCGCTGCGCCAGCGATTCTTGATGGTCCGCTCCGTCACGCCGAGTACCTCCGCCGCCTCTTTCTGCGTCAGCCCTTCGTACCAGAGCAGGTCAAATACTTCTCTTTCCGCCTCCGGTAAGGCGTTTACCTTCTCGTGAAACTCGCCCCATTGCAGCAGGGTCGCCGGTTCGCCGTTCGGGTCCAGCTCGTTCGCGGCCGCGCTCGGACCCGTTTCCGGGTCCGTGTGGTGATGGCGTGCCTGCCCGAGTGGGCCGAAGTGATGCCGGCTCAGGTCGAGGAGTTCGCGGCGGATCTGCGTCGCCGCCAGGCCGAAGAATTCGCGCACGGAGCGCGGCCGCACGTCTGCCAGGGCGCGGTGTAACCGCAGCAGGGCGTTCTGCAGCACGTCGCCGGTCTGCTCCCAGCGATGCAGACGCGGATAGCGGCGGAGCATCCTGCGCGTCAGTTCCTCCAGGCGCGCGCCGGCGTGGGCGAGCAAGCGCTCGTTGGCTTCGCGCGACTGCGTTTCGTCTCCCTGATGGAGGCGTTCCAGCCAGCGTTGCAGTAGGGCGGTGTGGCCGTCAACTTCGGCCATGAATGGTTCTCAGGTCGGAGCAGGAGCGGGCTTTCTCGCTGTTGTACCCGCGTGTCTGCCACAAGCCCACCCGTTGCAACGGGTGGGCTTCTGCTGGAAATGCTGACCCGTCAGGCCACCTCGGTCAGGGCTCGCAGCAGCGTGCGCCCGTCCTGGGCGCCGGCGAACTTGCGCACCACCGCGCCGCCCTTGAAAATCAGCAGCGTCGGGATGGCGGTGATCCGGAACTCGGTGCCGAGATCCTGATGGTCGTGGACATTCACTTTGCCGACCCGATACTTGCCCCCGGCGTTGCGGGCCAGTTCGTCGATCACCGGGGCGACCGCCTTGCAGGGCGGGCAGCCGTGTCCCCAGAAGTCCACCAGCACCGGCACGTCGGCCTGAAGCACCTCCTGCTGGAAGTTGTCGCTCGTCAGTTCTTGCGTCATGGGTTTCTCCTTCCACAAAGTTGCGGCGACACGCTCGCCTCTCTCAAGGAAAGCGGAAGCGAACCAGGGAAGGGGAAACCATTTCGGAGGGATGGGTGACGAGTCAAAAGTGCCGGGTGGAAGGGGAGTCTTCGCGGGGCACTCTCGACTCGTCACTGCTGCGGGGGCTGCGAGGGGTGCCCTCATTTGGGGGGCGGCTTCAGTCGGCGCAGCCGGAACGTGAATTCGTTGCCCTTCGGCTCCACCGTCGCCTTCAAATCCGTCCTCCCCAGATCCTCGTAGGCGAGATCGACGGCCGGCTTGCGGAACTCCCGGCGCTCCGGGTTCGGGTGCGGCTGCGAGACGATCACCAGGTAGTCCCCTGGGAAGGCGCCGTCATCCTGCCGCGTGGTGGTGAGCCGAAAGGTTCCGTCCTCCTGGATTTGCCCCACGGCGCTCTTGCCCAACTTCTCCGAGGTGAACGTCACCGTGAAGCCGGTCAGTTCCGTCACGGGCTGCCCGTCCTCGTACACCAGCTGGCCGTTGACTGGGTAGGGCCGGTTGGAGTCTCCACACCCGGTCAGCGCCGCCAGGACCAGCCCGGCCAGCGCCACAGCGAACTGGCGACCTGTCACGTCTTTCGCGACTGCCATGAGCGCGGCCCCCATTAGTACGGGACTGTGATCGGTTGGCCATCGTTGCGGACTGCCAATCGCCCCAGGTTGGTCACGTCGATGCCCACAGCGAGCGCGTGGATCGAGCCGTCCGCAAAGGCGAACAGGCAGATGCCGGGGTGCGGGCCGCCAAACATGTCGCGATGGTTGCCGTTGTTGTCCGTCGGACTGCGGGCGATCGGGAAGTTGGGCCCGGCCACGCGCTGGGCGGAGTCGTAGCTCGTGCCGCTGTAGTAGGCCTGGTCGCCGTCGCCGCTCTCGCCGAAATGGTTGAGGCGGACATGCTTCTCACCCAGAAGGATGGTCGTGCTGGTTCCATCGGTGAGGTTGAGCAGGCGCGTGTAGGAGGTGAACCTGCGGATCGGGACGAGCGGCAGAACTGGCGGGTTGGCGTTCGGCTGGTCGATGCCGTTTGTCCCGGTCTGCGGCCCCGGGCCGGCCGGATCCAGAACCTTGCCGTTGATCATGGCGCCGTTGGCGAGGTAGGTGTTCCTGTTGGGGCCGTTGCCGGCGCAGCAGCCGTAGTCGCCGCAAGCCCCGGCGAAGCCTCCGTTGGGCCCGCCGTTCTGGCTTGCCGGGCTGATCATCGGCGCCCGCCGCGACGGGCAGAAGAAGAGGGGGATGAGCGCCTGCTGCGCGGCAGGCGACTGGCTGGAGTAACCCTGGGTAATGTCCCAGAGTTTGTAGACGGTATTCTGCTCGATGTACGGCATGATGAGGACGGGCCAGGTAGCGTAGGCATCGCGGGCGATCCGAGCGGGCGGCAGGAAACGGTGGGTGTCGTGGTACGTGTGGCAGGCGAGGGCGAGTTGCTTGAGGTTGTTGCCGCACTGGATCCGATTGGCGGACTCGCGCACTTGCTGCACGGCCGGCACCAACAGACCGATCAAGACAGCGATGATGGCGATGACCACTAAGAGTTCGATCAGCGTGAAGGCTGGTCGGTTGGGGCGCACCGCGGGGAGAAGAGAGAGCCGCATGGCCTGACTCCGGAAGAGAAGGGATGGGGATAGGATTAAGGCTATTGTGTATGGTCGCAGAGTGCGGCGTCAAGCAGAAAATGAGAAAGAAGTGAAAGGGCGATGAGTCCGGGATGAGAAATGGTCATCGCGCCACGCTGGTGTCGCTGGCTTTGCAGGCGGCACGGCCTGCTCGCCCCCTCGAAAAGTATCCGCGCCAAGCCCTTCCCGGGGCTCACTGAATTACTATACTAATGTCCAGATATGATATCCCAGCCTGGTCTGGAGGGGGACGATGACTGAGCACGAAAGCAGACAGCTGCCCGAAGCGGGGAGGGCTGAGGAAACGGCGGTACCCACGACGACCGAGCAGTCGGGCGAACAGGCCGCACAGGTCCACCGCGTGGTCATCATCAAGAATGGGAAGTTCGTTCGCTCGAAGCGACGACCAACAGCCACAGCGCGCGCGAGTTAATGCCGCTGAGCAATAGCGGAGAGGGGAAAGACAGAAAACTCTCCCCTCTCCGTTGCGGGGAGGGGCTGGGGGAGGGGTTTTTCCACGGGCCCCTAGCCCGCGCCGACGGGGACGAGTTGCCCCCTGGCGACCGGTTCCGGCGCCGGGAGTGCAGCGGCAGGGGGACTTGCCGGCGGCGTCTCCTTCGCCCGCAACCGCGCCGTGACCCGCTCCACGAGCCGCGAATCACGGAAGAAACG
>DASPXY010001138.1:0-7591 GCA_035637055.1 Gemmataceae bacterium
CCTGCAGCCCTCTTTGTGCCTTCGCGGAGCAACCGCCCGTCGGCAAGGATCTGGAAGCTCGCCTGCGCCAGCTGGAGAAGCAGATCGCGTCGGTGCGCGGCCTGGCGTTCAAGTCCCCGGTGGTCGCGAAGGTGATCCCGCGCCCCAAAGACGCCGCGCAGGGGATCCAGGGCTACTACAGCCTCAAGGACAAGGCGCTGTTCCTCTACGACGACATCCGCGGCAACTACGAGCAAGGCGTGCTGATCCACGAGATGGTCCACGCCTTGCAGGATCAGCATTTCGGCCTGAAGCGACTTCATCAGACGACCTTTGACAGCGACGCCGACCTGGCGCGGGCGGCGCTGATCGAGGGCGATGCGACCTACACCATGATCGAACTGCTCCGCAAGGACCAGCCGAACGTCGCGAAAATGCTCGACGTGCCGCTGGCGAAGGCGAAGAACCTGCGCAACGCGTTCCTGTACGCCCAGGGCGCCCGCTACGTCAAGGCGCTCAAGGAACGCGGCGGTTGGACGTCGGTCAATTTCGCGTACAAGTTTCCGCCGCGCACGACGGCGTCGATCCTCCACCCGGAAGGAGTGACGACGATCCAGCTTGGCCCCGGCAAGACACGCGGCGAGTATGGCCTGATCGAGATGCTGGCGGGACACCCGAAAACGGCTCCGCTGGCGGTGCAGGCGGCCGCGGGCTGGAAGGGCGACCGTTATGTCGAGGAAGGCACTCGTAAATGGTGGGTGATTCGCTTCGGCACGAAAGAGCAGGCGGAGCGTTGCCGGGACGCGCTCTCGCGACTGTGCCAGTTGACGGGTTCCCGCGCCCATCTGCATGCGCGCGGCGAGCGTGTGCTGATGCTGGAGGCGCCGGAGGGCGGCCACTCTGCCCTGCTCGAACGTCTCGAAGGCCCCCTTTCTCTCTCTGTTTACTCGCGGAAAGAGAAGGGGTCGATCTCCTTCGGCGAGCTGGTGGATCGCCTGGTGGAAGCGGACCTGATTTGCGTCGGCGAAACGCACGATAGCGAGCCGCACCACGCCATCCAGTTGCGGATCATCAAGGCGCTGTTCGCCCGGGACGAGCGGTTGGGGGTCGGCATGGAGATGTTCCAGCGGCCGTTCCAGGAGTCGCTCGACCGCTATCACCGCGGCGAGATCGGCGAGGACGTGCTGCTCAAGGAGACCGAATACCCGAAGCGCTGGGGCTACGACTGGTCGCTGTACCGGCCGATTGCGGAGTTCTGCCGCAAGAACGGCGTGCCGCTGGCGGCCCTCAACGTCCCGGCAGAGTTGACGCGGCGCCTCTCGAAAGTCGGCCATGCCGGTCTGAGCGAGGACGAAAAGAAGCAGCTCGGCGCGGTCGATTTCCACGTCAAGGAGCATCGCGACCACTGGTTCGAGCAGCTGGCGCAGATGCACGGCGACAAGAAGGCAACGGCGGAGCAGAAGGAGCGGTCGTATCAGGTAATGACGGCATGGGACGACTACATGGCCGACAGCGCTGCCCGGTTCCAGCAGGAGCGGCGCGTGCGGCGGTTGGTTGTGCTGGCGGGCAGCGGCCACATCGACCGTGGCTTCGGCATCCCCCAGCGCGCGGCGAAGCGCACCGGCGGCAAGGTGCTGACGGTGACGATCGCCTTCGACGGCGACAAGCGAGGCGAGCCGACGACCGACTTCGTCGTCGTGGTGCGTTGACCCAGGGTTTTCGCTGTCCAATCAGCCCGCCGCCCCGCTACACTATGCCCGTCGCCGTGTCGGTTCGGCAACACTTTGCGGAGAATGCACCATGAATCGGTTGCTCCTCGCGGTTCCGCTCCTCTTCCTGTCCGGCACCACGCCGCTCTGGACACAAGAGGGCAAGCAAGACAAGAAGCCCGCTCGGCCGACACCCACGGCCGCCAGCGTCGCTTACGGCACTCACGAACGGCAGGTGCTCGACTTCTGGCAGGCGAAGTCCGAGCGGCCGACGCCGCTCGTGCTGTACATCCACGGCGGCGGCTGGCGAAATGGCGACAAAAACGGTCTGAGTGGGGCGGCAATCAAGCGCTACCTCGACGCCGGCATCTCGGTCGCGGCGATCAATTATCGCTTCGTCCAGCACGCCGTTGAACTCAAGATCGAGCCGCCGGTCAAGGCCCCGCTGGAAGACGCCGCCCGCGCCCTGCAGTTGATCCGTTCCAGGGCGAGCGAATGGAACCTCGACAAGAAACGGGTCGGCGCCACCGGCGGTTCCGCAGGCGGCTGCTCCTCGCTGTGGCTCGCCTTCCACGACGACCTCGCGGACCCCAAGAGCAGCGATCCGGTGGCTCGGGAATCGACTCGTTTGTATTGTGCCGCGGTCAACGGCGCGCAGACCTCGCTCGACCCGAAGGAACTGCGCGAGTGGATGCCGAACTACGGCTACGGCGCCCACGCCTTCGGACTGCCCAGCTTCCAGTCGCTTTATGACAACCGTGCCAAGGTGCTGAAGTGGATCAAGGAGTATTCGCCGATCGAGCACGTCAGCAAGGACGATCCGCCGATCTTCCTGGAGTACCCCAGTCAGAAAGTGCCGCCCGTCGTCGGCGAGAAGCAGACCGACCCGACGCACTCCGCGGTACTCGGTCTGAAGCTCGAAGAGAGATTGAAAGCAGCCGGGATCGAGGTCATCCTTGTCTATCCCGGCCGCACGCACCCGCAGTATCGCAACTCCGCCGATTACTTGATCGATCGCCTCAAGAAATGACGCGGGGGCTCTCCTTTTTCTCCCCTCTCCCCCGAGTACAGGGGAGAGAGGAGCAAGATCGGACCCTGTGTCAGGTCGTGGCGGGCATCGGCCGATCGAGGGTCTCTGCCAGCTGCAGCAAGGTGCGGAGGTCATTCGGATCCACCGGCTTGACCATGTGGTAATCAAAGCCGGCCTCCCGGGCACGCCGCCGATCCTCTTCCTCGCCGTAGCCCGTCACCGCCACGAGCATCGCCCCGCACGATTCGCTCTGCTCCCGGAGCTTGGCGGCGACCTCGTAGCCGTCCATCCCCGGCAGCCCGATGTCCAGCAGGATGACTCGCGGGGGGTGGACACGGGCCTCTTCCAGGGCCGAGAAGGGATCGTAGGTCACGCGGACCTCGTAACCCCACGCTCGGAGCAGTATCGCGATGCTCTGGGCCGTCTCCTTGTTGTTCTCTACAATAAGTATCTGCAATGACTTTCGTGCGCTGCTCTCTGCCGGCGGCGTGGGTAGCGCTTCCGAGGCCGCTCCGGCGACAGGAAGGCGCACGACGAACTCACTGCCGCGGTCGCTGCCCTCGCTGTGGGCCTCGACGTGCCCCCCATGCGCCTCGACCAGCCGGCGGACTAATGTCAGGCCGACCCCCAGGCCATCCCGCAGACGGTCCTCGGATCGGTTCGCACGCATGAACAGATCGAAGACGCCCGGCAGCGCTTCCGCAGGGATCCCCATGCCGTTGTCCCGGACGCGCAGGACGACCTCCGCGTCCTCCTGAATCGCTTCCAGCCACACCTGCCCACCGGGCCGGGTGAACTTGGTCGCGTTGTTCAGCAGGTGGACCAGCACCTGCTCGAGCATCTGCCGGTCTCCTTCCACCCACAGCACGTCCGCGGGCAGATCGACGAGCAGTTTTTGGCCGCGTCCCTCCGGCGACGTGAGGGCGGCGCGCACGGCCTCCGCTGCCACCTCCCCGAGGTCCAGCCTCTCCAGGTTCGGGTGCAGGCTTCCCGGAGCAACCTGGGAGACCTTGAGCAGATCCTCCAGGAGGTGCGAGATGCGCTGCACTTCCCTGTCGGCCATCACCCGCGCCTGTTCGCCATCGCCGGGATCGGCTCCCGTTCCCCAAAGGTGCAGAGCGTTGCGGATGGGAGCAAGAGCGTTGCGCAGCTCGTGGGCCAGCACTACCAGGAAATCCTCCTTGCCCCGGTTCGACTCGGTCAGCGCCTCGGCCTGGCTGCGCAGCGACTTCTCCAGCTCCGTGCGCTCGGTGACGTCCCGGAAACTGACGCACAGGCCCTCGGCGGAACGGATGCCGTCAAAGGCGAACCAGCGGCGCAGGTCCGGGAAGTACGTCTCCAGTTGGAGGGGCCGACCCTCCACCTCCGCCTGACGGCACTCGCGGGCGAAGGCACTGTCCGCCACCTCCGGGCACTCCTGCCAGATCAGCCGGCCGACGAGCTGGTCCGGATTGCGCCCCGACACCTGCCCGAAAAAGCGTGCGGCCAGCGGATTGAGGAGCGTGATACGCCCTTCGGTGTCGAGCATGAAGACCCCGTACGGGATGCTCGTCAGGAGGGCCATCTTCTCGCGGTGTTCGCGATGCACTTCCTCTCGGAGCCGGGACACTTCCACCTCAAGAAGGGCAGAGCAGACCAGGTCACGAAGCAATTCGGTTTCCTCCGGCGCCCACGCCCGCGGCCGGGAGTCCAGAACCACAAGGCAGGCGGGCAGGGTTCCGAGCGGAGTGTCCAACGGGAGACCCAGAAGGGCCGGGAACTTGTTCTGAGCGACCAGCGGGTCACGTTGGAACCGTGCGTCCTTGAGGGCGTTCTCGATCGCCAGCGGCTCACCGGCCGCGAGCTGTTGCACGAACGACGAGCCCGGAGCGCCATCCGGGGGCGGACGGAGCGCTTCCGGGATCCCGAAGGCCCCTTTCCAGCTCTCGCGGCCGTCACGGATCACGGCAAGAAAGGCGGCGGGCGCCTTCAGCGCCCTGGCGGCTAACCGGGTCAACCGGTCGAACGGCTCATTGCCGGACACGCCCTCGGGCGGCTGGCTGGGGGGCCCGGGGGAGGAGAGACCGTTGACCGCAGGTGCATGCTGGCGATTCATGGGAGTGGCTCGGCTGTAAGTGTATGTTGTGGGAGCCCTCGTTTATCTCATTCTGTACTTCTCGAGTTTCTTGTACAAGCCCATACGGCTGATACCGAGTTCCGCCGCGGCGCGGAGGCGGTTGTTACCGTGCTTCTCCAGCGCCTGCTTGATGCGCCTGATCTCCGCCTCCTCCCTGGCCTGGAACAGGCTCCCGGTCCGGGGGGCCGCTGCAGCGCTATTGGCGCCGTTGTCGAGCGCAGGTGTGGCCGGGGGAGAGGCTACAGGACTCCGCAGCGCCGGCGGCAGATCCCCAACCCCCAGGACTGGTCCGGGGCTCAGGGTGATGGTCCGTTCGAGGATGTTGCGCAACTCGCGGATGTTGCCCGGCCAGTGGTAGTTTTCGAGGGCGGTCATGACTTCGGCGGTGATTCCCTGGATATCTGGCCGATTCCGCCCGGCGAACTCGGCGAGGAAGCGCAGGGCCAGGCGGGCAATGGCCGGGCGGCGCTGGCGCAGCGGGGGCAGGACGAACTCGACAACGTTCAGCCGATAGTACAGGTCGGAGCGGAAGCGCCGCTCGGCAACTTCCGGTTCCAGGGGGACGTTGGTGGCCGCGATCAGGCGAGCGTGGAGCGGCAGCGGCGTGTTGGCCCCGACCGGCTCGAAGAGGCGCTCATCCACCCCGCGGAGCAGCCGGCTCTGCAGGGTCAACGGCAGGGAGTTGATCTCGTCGAGCAAGAGCGTCCCCCGGCCGACGGCGGCGAACTTGCCGGGGCGGTCGCGGTCGGCCCCGGTGAAGGCCCCTTTCACGTGGCCGAAGATTTCGCTCTCCATCAGGCTGGGGGAGAGCGCCCCGCAGTCAACGACGAGGAACGGCTCATCGCGGCGGGGGGAGTGTTCGTGGATGTAGCGCGCGAGCCGGGTCTTGCCGGTGCCGGTTTCGCCGCTGAGCAAAACGGTGGTGTCTTGCGGGGCGACGCGGCAAATTTGGTCCCGGAGGCGCTGGACCTCGGGGCCAAAGGCATCGCCCAGGGGGTCAACCTGATCGTCACTGTGAATCGGAATCACCTCAAGGGAGGCGCGCCCTGGGTAACCCGGATGCTCCATAATGATCTCCTCTGCTCCGGTGGTGCCTTCCTTCTGAAGATAGCACATGGTTGCAAAAGAGGTACCAGGGAATCGCGCGCCGTGGCTGGTTCTGTGGCGGCGACTCGTATCTGGAGCGCGGGCGTCCCGCCCGCTTCTGAGGGGGCCAAGATGCGGGCGGGACGCCCGCGCTCCAGAATCGGCGCACGGCACCGGTTCAGTCGCCCAGCCAGATCGGGCGTCGTCGTTGCCGGCGCTGCGGTCGCGTGGAGGTTTCTTGCCAGCGTTCGACCCGCCAGAGCCGAGGTGTACCGCGCCGAAGGGGCTGGCGGCCGCTGCGCCCTGGACGGTGGTCGAAGTACACTCGGCGGATCGCTTCGTCGCAGCTGTCAGCCATATCCGGCCGCCCGCGCTCCAGGTAGGATTGCTTGCGCAAGCGGAGCAGCAGAGTTTTCGGGTAGCCAAACTCCTCGAAGTCTTTGAAGAACTGCGACTTGATGCGCAGGGAACACCACTGCCACTCCTCGGCGTCGGGGTCAAAGAGGGCCCGCCAGCCGCCGAGCCTTTCCAGATCCTCCAGGAGCGCTGCCGCCGAAGGCGATCCCCACAGCCGGCATTGCAACTCGCCCCAATTTTGAGGGGTCGCCATGTGAATCCTCCGCATCTTTGCCTGAGTGGTTCACTCCAGGGTCCAGTTCCGGACCGTTCCTGGCACCTCAACTTAGCAAATGGCATGCCGATCCTGAGGCAACCAACCCGCCCGGCATGCCAGGGCGAACAATCCTCCTTATAGGAAGAACCTGCACAACCGGCTCGATACGCCACCATGAGTCGGAATCGGGTCGCTTTTCTCGGAGAGGAATCGAGGCACAGAGTTGGCGGAGAAAACCCCTCCCCCCGACCCCCTCCCCGCAACGGAGAGGGGGAGCAAGCCAGACGACGTCTCCTCTTCTCCCCCTCTCCGTTGCGGGGAGGGGGTCGGGGGGAGGGGTTTTCTCCGCCAACTCGAAGCCTCTGGGAATGGTCGGTGCCTTCGACGCCCCCATAGCCGACTGTCACTCTCCACGCGCCACCCAATCGACGCGATGGGCTTCCGTGCAGTCGGGCACCTCCCAGCGACTCAACATGCGCTCGATGACGTCCTCCGGCACTGGGGCGGCGCGGTGCTTATTCTGCCGCAGCAACGTCGCCTCGTCCACGTCGAGGTAGACCATCCGAATACGAGCCTTGTACGCCGCGAACAGCCGCACGCACTCGCCGCGGACCAGACGGCTGAGATTCGTCGCGTTCCACACAAACGGCCGCCCCAGCCGCAGGTATGCGCGTGCGCGTTCACGCGCCCGCTTGATGACCTCCCCCTGTTTGCCGGCCGGCGACACGTCCAGTTCGTCGCGCAGCGCATCCAGCGACACGACCGGCCAGTCGGGGAGGTTAATCTGGGCCCAGTGATCCTTGCCCGCCCCCGGCAGACCGGACATCAGCACCACCTCGCCGCGCAAATCTTCGTACGCAGGCGCATCCGGATGGCGGCGCTCGTCGGCGAAGTACAGGAAGCGGGCGTGGTCGGTGGCGAACGGTCGCGGCTCCGAGAAGCAGCCCTGCTCGCGACAATAATCACAAAACAGGGCGATATTATCGAGGATACGCTGTCCATCGGAACAGTGCCGGCCGCGGGCGTCGGCCTCCGCCAGCAGGGCGAGGTGGTCGGCT
>DASPXY010001139.1:0-5924 GCA_035637055.1 Gemmataceae bacterium
GGCAAGACGCTGGTGATGGGGCTGGTGGGTGGTTACTTCGGTGTCGAGGCGGCCAAGTGGGCCCTGCACATTCAGACCCGCACGGGCGACAGTTTTGCCGCCCCGGTGGCCGCCGCGATCGCCGTTGGCCGCCTGGCGTGCTTCTGTGCCGGTTGCTGTCATGGAACCGCGACCGACCTGCCCTGGGGAGTCGATTTTGGGGACGGTGTCCGTCGCCACCCGACGCAGCTCTACGAGTGCGTTTTCCACGCCAGCTGCGCGGTGATCCTGATCCAGTTGCAAGCCCGGGGGGCCTTCCGCGGTCAGCTCATCAAGCTCTACATCATCGCTTACTTGTGCTATCGTTTTGCCACGGAGTACATCCGCCCGGAACCGAAACTGTGGCTGGATCTGTCCATCTATCAGTGGGCTGCCCTCGTGTTTATTCCTGTTTTTGCCCTGTTGTGGCTGCGCGATTGGCGAGCGCTCGAGGCTTGCGGCAGACCGACCGCTCCCCCGGCGGTTCCTGAGGGATCGCGTCCTTCTTCTGCCACCCCGTGAAACGCTGACGGAACACAGCCACGTGAAACACCCCAGGGAAAGCAGGTTCTGGAGCGTCTACGTGACCATTCCGCTGACGGAGCACGGATTACCCAGCCGTCCTACTTTTCCTGGGCCCTCCCTGATTTCGCTGTCGATTCTCTCTCGGCCGTGACGGTGCCGGCAATGACGACGATACCGCCTTTGCCTGCGGCCGCGCTTGCCCCGGACCAAACGCTTGTGCCTCTTGTGCGTTCTCCCGATTTTCACCCGCCGATATCAGTCGGGAGGGTTGTCCGATCAGTTGTCAGCAACTGCGAACGGTTGCTCCGACGATGGGCTTTTAGAGCAGGGGGACAAGACGCGCTGAAGTGTCCGGTCACTAACCCGAAGCGTGAGCGAGGGACTCTGCTACGCCCTCGCTCACGCTTCGGGTTAGTGATGCCCGCTCGCTCTGAGCCAAGGATCCGCGCTGTCGAGGGAGGCCGCAAGGTCGCACCATTCCCCAGGGGGTGTTATGAGGACGCTTCGGGTAGGGAGTCTCAGCCTGCTATTCCTGGTCGCTGCGGTTCGTGTCGATGGGCAAGCGACCCTCGGCCCTCCGGTCCGGGTAGTACCTGAAGTAACCCCTCCAGCGCAGGGGGGCGGGGTCGTTGCTCCTGTCCAAGAACCGCTCTTTCCCGCCGTTGAGGGCGAGGGCGATCCCAACCGCTGTGGGCGGCCCGGACGGGTCTGGGTGAGTGGGGAATACCTGCTCTGGTGGATCAAGAACGATTCGGTCCCGCCCCTCGTGACGGCCAGTCCGCCGGGGACTCCGCGAGTTGCCGTCGGCGTTTTGCCCGGGGCGACAGTCCTCTTTGGCGGTTCGGACGTGGATAACCAGGAGCGTTCCGGCGGCCGCTTCACTGCTGGGGCCTGGCTCGACCCCGAGCAAACCGTGGGCGTGGAGGGCTCCTTTTTCTTCCTGGGTGAGCGTACTGTCACCTACGACACTGGGTTCTCGCCGGGCGTCCCGCTCCTCGCCCGTCCCGTGCTCAACGTGGTCACCGGTCTGGAGGACGCCGAACTGGTGGCGTTCCCGGGGGTGTTGAGCGGGCGCGTGACCATTGCCTCGGCAAGCCGTCTGCTCGGCGCCGAAGGGAACCTGATCTGGAACCTGCGATGCCGCCCGACCAGCCGGATCGACTTGCTGGGCGGCTACCGGTTCCTGCGGCTCGACGAGAGTCTGGGTATCACTGAGGATCTGACGGTCCTTGGCGGGACGACCGCCGGAACACGGATCATCGTTGCGGACCGGTTCGCTACCCGGAACGAGTTCCACGGGGGGCAACTCGGGGTGCGCGCTTCCTTGTGGCGGGGCCCCTGGGAGTTGGCTCTGACAGCGAAGGCAGCCTTTGGGGTGAACCTGAAGGAGGCGAACATCGACGGCCAGACGACCTTTATTCCGCCCGGTGGGGGGCCGGTGACCCAGCCGGGCGGCCTGCTTGCCTTGCCGAGTAACATTGGCCATTACCGCGAGGATCGGTTCGCGGTCGTCCCGGAAGGGGTTGTCCAGGTGGGGTATCACTTCACGGATCGGCTCCTGGCGTTTGCCAGTTACACGTTTCTTTATGTGAGTGACGTGGCGCGGCCGGGGGGCCAGATCGACCGGGCGGTGAACCGCTCGCAGATCCCCGGCATCGACGGCCCACGCGCGCTGGAGGGGCCTGCCCGCCCGGCCTTCCTCTTTGACCGGAGCGATTTCTGGAGCCAGGGCGTGAGCCTGGGTGTCCGCTTTAGCTTTTGAGAGCAGCACGGCCAGGATTGAGGATCGAGGGCCTGGTTTCCTCGATCCTCAGGGGCACTAACATTTTGGCGAGCGGGGGGCGTAAGCCCCCTGATCTCTACGCAGCAATCAGGGGGCTTACGCCCCCCGCTCGCCATTCTGTGAGTGACCCTCAAGCCTCGATTCCATCCTTTTTTCGGATGGCCTGCTCCAGCTGCGGCTTGACTTCCTTCTCCCAGCAGTCCGGGCAAATGCCGTGGCTGAAGCAGGACTTCGTAACCCCATTCGGTCAGCGCGTTCCGTAAGACGCGGCGCGACACGAGATCGTCTTCGGCAATCAGGATTCTCATGGAGTGCCTCCACGAACCAAGCCCACGGGCTGCGGCCCGTGGGCTTTCTGCTGGCCATCATCTCGGGTTGAGTTCCAGCCGGAACTCCTTGAAACGGACCTCACCAGCACCGGCGGGCAAGCGGAGCGCGATGATCCCGCGGCGGGCGCCCGCGCCGTCCCGCACGTCCAACCACGGCACCCCATTGATGAACGTCCGGATCCGATCTCCCACAACGACGACCTCATAACGATTCCATACAGAAGAATCGATGGCTGGTCCTTTCGACTGCGTCGCCAGTAATCCTCTGCCCTGGTCCTCGTGCAGTTCCCCCCAGGCACCGTCCCCGGCGCCGACGCGGTAGCCGCGCGCGCCGCCGTCGGGCAATCCCTCGGCGCGGAACAGCACACCGGCCCGCGCCGCCGTCAACTTCACCTGGAACGTCAAACGGAAGTCGCCGACGAGCAGCTGGCTCCTGAGAAACTCGTCCTGCTTCGCCGCCTTGCCGAGCAATTCGCCCTTTTCGACTCTCCAAACGGCAGGATTGCCATCCCAGCCGGCCAGATCGCGACCGTTGAAGAAGTCTTTCACATTGTCGGCGGTCGCCGGCAGCGGCACCTGCGACGGCCCTGTCAGGTAGCTTACCAGTGCCCGCACCTCGCTGTCGCTCAGCGGTTTGAGGAGGTCATCGGGCATCATCGATTTGTCACTGGGCCGCTGGCTCTCGATCTCGTCACGCGGCAAGGTCAATGTTTCGTTGGCCGTCACGATCGTCACGGTACGGGGGTTCTGCTGCTTGACGATGCCGCTGAGGACGCGGCCGTCGGTCATCGTGACGATCGTGGTCATGTACTCCTTCGCCATGACGGCGCTGGGGTCGAGAATGTTGGACAGGAGATAATCGAGGTCGGCGCGGTTGGAGCCGGTGATATCGGGGCCGACCTTGCCGCCGACGCCAAAGAGCGTGTGGCATTGCTGGCACGTCTTGACGAAGAGGAGCCGCCCTAGCGATGGGTCGGGAGGCGTGGCGGGCGGCGCGGATAGGAGTTTCTTGTAGCGGGCGATCTCCTTGGCCTTGTCTGCGGCGGTTTCACGTGCGCTGCCCCAGACCTCGGCGATGCGGCGATCGATGTCGGGGCTACGCAGGTTGCGCAGCTGGCGGACGAGGTCGGCCGAAATGTCCGCCGCGGCGACTTTCTTCTGGCCAACCGCTGCGAGCAAAGCCAGCGCCGAGCCGGAGCGTGCGGCGAGTGTGTTGAGGGCGTCGCGCTTCTCGTCGAAGGTGAACGTCGAATAGGCGTCGAGGATACGGCGGGCGGTGTCGGCGTGGTCGTAGGCCGCCAGGGCGCGCAGGGCAGGGCGGCGCAAGGCAGGCTCCGCCAGGAGCGCGTGCAGCGTCGGCGCCAGGTCGCGGTCGCGTGCCCCCAGCAGTGACGCGAGCGCTGCCTGCCGTGCCGCCGCGTCGGCGTCGCGGTCTGCCAGCACCTTGCGCATCGCCGTGAAAACTTGCGGGTCGCCAAAGGTCACCGCGACGGCGTTCGCCAGCGAGCGCACCTCGGCGTCCTTGCTCCTGGCCAGCGCGGCGAATGCGCCCGGCCAGGAGGGCGGCATCGCCACCTGACGCCGTCCCTTGAAGGCCTCGCTCAAACCGCGCAGGAGCGGTCGGGCCCGCTCGTCGGACGCCCGCACCAGGAGGCGCGCCACCGCATCCAGCGCCGCGGGCGTGTCCAGCGAAGCCGTGCGGCGCGAGGTGAAGTGGGCCAGCAGCGGCACCTTCGAGCGGACGGCCAGGAGGAGCGCCCTGACCGGATCCTGTGCGGCCAGCGGTTCCAGGGCGTACCAGTACATCAGCGGCAGGTTGTGGTCGGCGGCGTCCTCATCGTGGGCGGTCAGGGCTTCGAGGATGTCCCACCGCTGGGCCAGCGGCAACCGCTGCAGGGCCGAGGCGATGTACAGACGCACCGCCGGCGAGGGATCGTCGTAGGCCAGGGTCAGGAGTTTTGCCAGCGTGGCATCGGACGGCTTGCGATCCTCCTGCGCTAGCTGCACCGCCCAGGCACGCACTGTCGGCCGGTCATTGCGGAGGGCTTTGGCGAGGCGATCCGCAGTGAGGCCGCCAGTGACGTGCAGTGCCCACAGGCCGCGCAGCCGTCGCGTCTCGTCGGGGTGGTCGAACGCGAACTTCGCCAGCGCCTGATGGACGGCCGGGTTCGGGCCGCGCTCCTGGAGGATGCGCCGAGCGTGGCGCACGTACCAGTCGTTGCCGTGCATCTGCAAGGCGACCAGTTCCGCGTCTTTCAGATTTTGCAGATCGGTCTTGACGGATTTTGTTTCCTTGTAGGCGATGCGGAAGATGCGGCCGTTGCTGCGATCGTGGTCCTTGGGATTGTTCGTGTGGCACGCCTGGCGATCGTACCAATCGATGGCGTAGACCTGGCCGTCGGGACCGTAGCGCAGGTTGAGCCACTGCGACCAGCGATCCTGCGTGAGCAGGAAGTCGGGACCGTGCGCGCCGACGTAGCCGGAGCCTTTCGGCCGCAGCAGGTCCATGTTGACGCGCTGGCCGTGGATGTTGTTCATGAAGATCTGGCCGCGATACTGTTCCGGCCAGGCGTTGCCGAGGTAGATCATGGCACCGCAGTGAGCGTGCCCGCCGCCGTAGCTGTCGGAGCGATTGTTGCCGGCCCACGGCGAGGCGCCCGCCCAGTGCAGATGATCGGCGATCGTTTTCAGGTCGTCGTAGGTGTGCGGGTTGAAGTGCTGGCCGGCCTGGCGATGGTAGCGGCCGCCCTGGATGACGTGAAACAGGTGCGGCACGACGCAGGCAGTGCAGAAGGTGTGCCCGTGATCGTTGAAGTCCACGCCCCACGGGTTGCTCGTGCCGTGAGCGAAGACTTCAAAGGTCTTCTTGATCGGATGATAGCGCCAGATGCCGGCGTTGAGCTTGACGCGCTGGTTGTCGGGTGTCCCCGGCTTGCCGACCTTCGAGTGCGTGAAGACGCCGTGACAGCCGTAGAGCCAGCCGTCCGGCCCCCAGATGAAGGAGTTCAGCGTTTCGTGCGTGTCCTGGTAGCCCCAGCCGTCGAGGATGATCTGCGGCGGACCGTCGGGCACGCCGCGGCCGGCCTTGTCGGGGATGAAGAGCAGGTATGGAGCCGCCCCGACCCAGACGCCGCCGTGGCCGACTTCGAGGCCGCTGACGAGGTTGAGGCCCTCATAGAAGACGGTGCGCTTGGCGAAGGTGCCGTCGGCCTTGACGCCCTCGAAGATCAGGATGCGATCCTTCGCGTCCTTGTCCTTACGCCTTACAG
>DASPXY010001140.1:0-9980 GCA_035637055.1 Gemmataceae bacterium
CGCCAAGCGGAATCGTATCGAGGACGTTGCCGGCCGGCTCATCGACCTGGCTCCACCCCATGCTGGTAAGGAGGCGCGCGTCGAAGCGCGACAACCCTTCCTCGATGGCGGTGTAGGCGATCGCCGGGTCGTAGGCCAGCACGCGGATGCTGGTGCCGCCGACACGGCCTTTCTCCAGCGCCAGCGCAATGCACTCTTGCAGCGAGATTTCGCGCTTGGACGCTTCGGGATTGAGGACGGTAGTCACCGCAGGGATGGAGACCGCCTCGACGGGGTGACCATCGGGTGCATCCGGAGGGTGCCCTGGCTGATGCAGCGAGGTTGTGTCGTAGTGCGGCAGCAACGACGCATCGGTCAAGCCACAATGCTGGCCGCAGCCGCTGAGGGCCACGAACCCCAAGAGTCCGGAAAGCAGCAGGATTTTTCCTGTTCGCATGTGCATTTCCTTCTCTCCGACGCCATGACCAGACAACAGGCGCCCTTTGCGGGCGGCTCACCCAGCGGAGTACCGCACGGTTCGCCGCCCTTTGGCGACCGGCGATTGCGCCGAGAAACTGGGAAAACGCGGCCGGATCGGAGCCCCCTGCTCGCGGCTTTCTCCAGCAAACGTGCCAGAATTGTTGTCAGGCACAGATGTAATCGACCAGAGTTGGCACACGCCTGCACAAAAAGCAAACACGGCAAGACCGTCATGACCGGCAAATCTGGCTCCCCGCGCGTGAATACTGCGCGACGCGGAGCGCCGAATGAGTTGCGCGCAACGGAGGAGAGGGAGGGGCTTGAGGCAAGGGTGGCAAGGGCCATCGGCATCGCGGAAAGATCCGAGCGGAAGCCCGGTATTCGGTCTTGTGGCGCTGGGGGGTCGGGCTATAATCGTCCCTCACGGAACGAGTCGCCCGTCACTCTGCTGCACGGAGGCAGCATCCATGAGCCGGACGCTTCATCTCATCCGGCGCCTGCTGGCGCACGGCCGCAAGCTCCACAAACTCGGCGTCAACCACGAGGCCAGTCTTCTCCTCAACCGCCTCGCCGGCCTGGGCGAGTTGCCGCCAGGGGTGGCCGAGGAGGTCCAACGCCGTCTTGCCGAGCTATCGCTGAAGCAGCGCCGCTATCCGCGTGCGCGCCGCCACCTTGCCGCCCTCCTGTTGCACCAGCCCGACAACTCGCACTACCACTACCTCATGGGGCGCGCTGTCGAGAAAGACAACAATGGCGATCCGAAAAGGGCGGCTATGCATTATCGGCGGGCTCTGGAACTGCGGCCGGACCATCCGCGTTACCTGACGAGTTTCGGCCTGGCGGCGTTGCGGATCGGCCGGAAGGACTCAGGGCTGCGGTCACTCCGGCGGGCCCTGGAAGTGGCTCCCGATGACCCCCTTGTGCTCGCCCGAGTGGTCGAGGGCTTGAGCGAACGCCGGCGTTATCGGGAGGCGCTGACTGCCATGCGAGCGGCGCTGTTTCGCAACCCGTACGACCCGCGCTTCCGCAAGTTGTGGCACGATTTTCGCTTTACTCAACTCCAACGCCGGCAGGAGGCCACGCGGCGCAGGGAAGCGGCCGCGGTCGCCGCCGCGGAAGGACCGACGCTGTTGCCGTTCGCCCCGCTACCATCCGAAGCGCGTGTGGGGCAGGCTGGGCGCCGGTTCATCCGGCACGACGGCAGCCCCGCGCTCCCCTCTCCCCATCTGCCTCTGCCGGCACGGCGGAAGGATCGGAAACATGCTCAATAGCGCTCTGGAAAAGGGCAAGATCGCGAAGCCCCCCTCGCGCCGGCGGCGCTCGCGGCGTCTGCGCCGGATCCTGCTTGGGTTGACGCTCCTCGTCGCCGCGACCTGGCTCGGCGGTTGGTTGGGCGCTCTGCTTGGCCTGTGGGCTGGCCCGGTGTTCGCCACCTTCGATCATGGGCACGACAGTCTCCGCGAGGGCGTCAGCGCCGCGGTCGGGGCGCTGTGCGGTTTCGTGATCGGCACCATCAGCGCCTTCCGCGTCGCCGCCTTACGCCGGTAAGAAGCCGGGAGACAAAACCGCCGGGATAAACCCGGCGGCTCGTCATCCCATCGCCAACGAGCGGCGGGGTTTATCCCCGCCGTCCGCTACGCCCTTCCCCTTTTGTCGGGGGGAGGGATTCGGAGCCGTTCACCGATTGGGAGGGGGGGCTGGCTGAGGGCCCGGCTCGACCGGCGGGCACTCCTGCTGCGGCGGTGGGCAACAGCCGCCTCCGCCCCGCGAAGCGCCGCTACTACCCAGAGCGCCGACGAGTCCCGCGGTGGTCAGGCCGATGGCTGCCGTCGCTACCACCGCGGCCACCACCTCAAGCAGCACGCGCCAGCGGCGACGCGACCGGAGCCGGCCGGCAAGCCGATCCAGTTCGCCTTTCGGGCATCTGACCCAGCCATTTGGAATTGGTTCGGTCATCGTATCCTACCGCCCGCTCGCCAGCGCGGCCGGCTGTTAGTGCGGGCCGAGTGCCTTCGAGTCGCACGCCTTCCCACCGCCTCGTTGAGTATGTTCGGTTGCCTGTCCGGTGCCCAGTTCCTCGGCCAGGCGGTTGCGGTCAAGAATGACGATCTGCCGCCGGCGTACCCGGATGAACCGCTCCGCCTGGAGCCGTCCGAGCGTCAGCGTCACGGTCTCGCGCGTGGCGCCGATCAGGTTCGCCAGCTCCTGATGCGACAGTTTCAAGCGAATCTCCCAGTGCGGACCGGCGGCCTGACCGTGCGATTCGAGCAATTCCAGGAGCAGAGCGACCACTCGTTCGCGCGTCGAGCGGAAGAGGATGTTGCGGAGCCGGTTCTCGATTCGCCGCCGCCGCAAGCCGATCAACTTGGTCACGTACAGGGCGATGTCAGGCCGGCGGCCGATCAGCCAGAGCATATCCTCACACGGCACGGCCACCACGACCGACGCCTCGACCGCCTCTGCAAAGTCGTTGCGCGGCTCGCTGTCCAGAAGGGCCAGTTCGCCGAACAGCTCGCCCTCGTCGATGAAGGCGAGAATCGATTCCTTGCCGTCCTGGCCGAGCGCCTTGATTTTGACCCGACCGCGGGCGAGCACGAGGACTGTCTGGCCGGACTCCGTGGGGGAGTAGATGATCTCGCCGCGTTTGAAGTTCCGCAGCAAGGCGTGTCCTTCCAGGCGTTCCCTCTCCGCGGGGGCGAGGCCCTCGAAGAGGTCGCAGCGTTTCAGGAACCAGATCTTCTCGCTCATGCGGTCTCACCGGGGCCGGGTCGCGGGCGACCCGCCTCCAGTGTAGCAGCGGGCCCACTCCAGGACAACGCGGCTGGCCCAGTTGGGGGTCGGAGAGTGGCCGCACGGGGCCGGGGTCGGGAACCGTCGATCCGCGATAAATAGCGTTTGGCGCGGTCGAATAATCGATCGACCGATTCCCGCCCTGGCCCCGGCGGCCTATGAGTCGTTCCCGGCGAGGGTCGCGGCAGACCGGACAGGTTTGTGCCGATTGCCGCGAGGAGGATAGGGGGAGATTAGCACGCGCCAGGCAGCGCGCTCTGTGAGGCGGCTAACAAGCGAGCCGAATTTTCTTCCGCGGAACGACCAGGCTCAGCAACCCGCCGCGAGGGGCCGGGCACGCGCCACAGACTGGGTGGCGGATCTGCCGCAGCGGATGGGTCGGCGTCCGCCTACTTGGACGTGGTCTTGAACCGCTCCCAGATCCCCGAAATGTTGTAGCTGCCGAGGCACTTTCCTGCGGGCACCCGATCTTTGCAGACGATCGTGAGGGTGTCTTTGTCGAGCGTGTACCCGATCCGCACCTTCTTCCCACCGACCTCGATGACCAACTCGCCCTTCCCCCCACCCCCGCCGGCCGCCACGTCATAACGGACGAACTGCTCCGACAGGACGTTGCGGAAGCTCCACGCTCTCGACCACCGGCTCGGATGCAGCCCTCCACCACTCGCGACCAGGAACTGACGGCGACGCCCACCATGAGACGGACGACGAGGGGACTTCGTTTGAAACGACTCCGCAACCCCCGCCGCCGAACGCACAAGTTCACCTGTGGCCTTGGCCCGCAAACTGCTGGTGCAGACCCCGTGGGCAGCCCCATCCTCGCTTGAAGGCAGCGGCAATTGAGCGTCGGGCGATCCGTTCAGTCGCCTTTGTCCGCGCCCTTGCGGAGTTGCGCCACCAGCCGCTCCTTGCGCGCCTCCAGCGGCGCGGAGAGCGCGGCGGCCCCGAGACGGTCGAGATGGAAACGCGCCGCGCGGCGATTATTGTGCTCCAGGCAGCCCTCGGCCTCTTGCAGGTGCCAGAACGGCGCCCGCGCATCGGCCGCCTGACGCCGCAGCACCTGCCGCCGTGCCACTGCCCCCTCATCCTCCAGCGCGTCGGCCTCCCACAGACTGATCGTCTCGTCCCAGTTGGTCGCCACCAGCTGCCCGCCGTCGGGGCTGAACAATACCCGCGGATTGAACGCCGGATCCCAATGACGCTGAGGAGCGCCACGCAGTGTCAGTACCTCGTGCCCGGTGCCGACGTCCCAGACCTTCACCACGTCCCGGCTGACTCCCGCGAGACGCCGGCCGTCCGGATGAAAGGCGAGATCACAAAGAAAGCTGGGCGCCGGCAGCGACCGCGACTCGACACGGACACGCCTGCGCGACGAGGTATCGAGCTTTTTCAGCTCCCATAAGTGGACGGTGCGATCCTCCAGGCCTGCCGAGGCCAGAACTTGCCCGTTCGGGCTGAAAGCGACCGCACTGACCAGCCCTTTGTGCTCGGCGAGCCGAATCGCCTTGCGTGTGCCGGACCAGTCCAGCAAGGAGACGCCCCCATCCTGGCCGCCGAGCGCCAACCACTTGCCGTCGGGGCTCCACGCGGCGCTAACAATCTGGCCGCTCCCGGGAATGGTCGCCAGCAGTTTGCCCGTGCGCGCGTCCCACACCTTGACCTCGTTGGCCTCGCCGGGCCGGGCGGTGTCCCAGGCACAGGTGGCCACGCGGCGGCCATCGGCGCTGAAGCGGACACAAAAGATCGGCAAAGTGTGTCCACGGAGAGCGCTCACCTCGGCGCCGCTTGTGACGTCCCACACGCGCACCAGTCGATTCTCCTCCTTGCTGCGGGCCGCCAGCAGTTCCCCACCAGGACTGAACGCCGCCAGGATCGCCGGGCTGACAAGCTCTTCGGTCATCGGCACCGCCCGCTGCTGCAACAGCACGCCCGTGGACGCATCCCAGGTTTGCAGCGCTCCGCCGACCGTCACCGAAATCAGGCGATTGCCCTTGGACTGAAATGCCAGCGCTTCAATCTCCGGCCCGCCCCGGGACAGGCCCGGCGAATTCGTGCGGCGCGTCAGATCCCAGACGTTGAAGGCGTCCTGGGCGCGGCCGCGAATCCGCGCGAAGGTGCCGTGCTCCGGGTGCCGTGTGAGATCCCACACCTTGACCGCCCCAGTTTCGGTAGGGCTGGACGAGGCCAGGCGGCGGCCGTCGGGGCTGAACTGGACGCTCTCGACCGGGGCCGTGTGGCCGCGAAAGATGAACCGCTCGACGCCGTTCTCCACGTCCCAAACGCGCACGGTCGCGTCGCCGCCGCCGTAGGCCAGGTAACGCCCATCCGGACTGAAGGCCAGGCCGAGCACGGCGCCGGTGTTGCCTGTCAAACTCTGCACGACCTTCGCCGTCGCCACGTCCCAGATCTTGAGATTGCCGTTACTCCCTGCCGAGGCCAGGAACTGACCGTCCGGGCTGAAGGCGACAGCGTAAACCGGACTGTTGTGTCCCTGAAGCGAACGAAGCTCACCTCCGGTGTAAGCGTCCCAGATGCGGACCGTTGTGTCCCAGCCACCGGACGCCAGGCGACCGCCGTCCGGGTGATAGGCCACGCTCTGCACGCGGCCCGTGTGTTTTTTCAGCGTGTGCCGCACCTGTCCGGTGCTGCTGTTCCAGACCTTGACGGTCCCGTCCCAGCCGGCGGAGGCGACGTGGCGGCCATCGGGACTGAAAACCACGCCGGTCGCCAGGTCGGTGTGATGCTGCCGGCGCACGAGTTCCTTGCCCGCGGCAGCATCCCACACGAGGACGGTGCCATCGGTGCAGGCCAGGGCGAGGCGTTCGCCGTCCGGCGCGAAGGCCAGGCGATGGGCCGTGCCAGGAGCGATCAGGTCACGAACGAGCCGGCCGCTCGCCGCCTCCCAGATGCGCACCTCGCCGGCCTGCTCGCCCTCGCTCTCGGGGTGAGCGCCGACCACCGAGGCGAGCCAGCGGCCGTCCGGCCGAAACGCCACGGCGCCGCCGACCCCGGCGTGCTGATGCTGCAGGGTGAACAGGTCGAGGTGGAACAGGCCGCGAAGGTAATACCACTCCCAGCCGCGCCGGTCTTCCAGGCCGGCCGTCGGCAGACATTTTTCCAGGCTGAGATGCGAGCCGGTCACGTCGTTGACGCGCCACTGCAGCTGGCTCTGGGAGATGCGGCTGTAATAGAGGGCGGCCCGGGCCTTCTTGCGCTCCTCGACGGCGACGTCGCGCGCCGTGCGGGCCTCCTGCCATTGCCAGGTAACGCCGGTGAAGCCAAGCACGGTCACCAGCAGCATGCCCGCCAGCAGGGCGGCGCTGAGCGGCCGCCGCCGAGCCCATTTACTGGCACGCTCGAAAACGCCGACGGGCCGCGCCTGGATCGGCTTGTTCTGGCGGAAGCAACGCAAATCGTTCGCCAGGGCCTCGGCGCTCGCATAACGACGGTGCGGCTCTTTTTCCAGACATTTCAGGCAGATAATCTCCAGATCGCGCGGCAGGTGCGGTCGCAGGCGGCTGGGGCGGATGGGCTCCTCATAGAGCACCTGCACGACGGTGTCCAGCGGTGCCGCCCCTTTAAACGGCGGACGACCGGTGAGGAGTTCGTAGAGGATGGCGCCCAGCGCGTACACGTCGGTCGCCGGGCCGATCAGCCGGGCCTTGCCGGCGGCCTGCTCCGGCGCCATGTAACTCGGCGTGCCGACGACTTCGCCGGTCTGGGTGCCGGTGCTCTTTTCATCGAGGCGCTTGGCCAGGCCGAAGTCCGCGATCTTCGGCGTGGACGCGATCACCGTGGCCACAAGCGGGCCGCTGGTGAGTCCCCCCGGCTGCGCAAGCGGCTCGCTTGCGACCACGAGATCCTCGTGTTGCGTGTCGGCATTATCTGTATTATCCGGTGTTTCGCCCTGCAGCAGGACGTTCGCGGGCTTGAGGTCGCGATGGACGACGCCTTGCTGGTGAGCGTAGTGGATGGCGCGCGCCAGCGACTCGATGAGGCGCACCGCCGGTTCGAGCGGTTGCGGGTCGCCGCGCAGGCGCCGCGCCAGGCTGCCGCCCTCGACGAACTCCAGGGCGAAGAAAGGGCTACCAGATGCCTCGCCAATGTCGTACACCTGGACGATGTTCGGGTGCCGCAAACGGGCGACGGCCTCCGCCTCGGCGAGAAAGCGGGCCAGTCCCTTCGGCCCCGCGTGGCTGGCCGAAAGGATCATCTTGAGGGCGACGAGCCGGTTGAGACCGACCTGCCGGGCCTTGTAGACGACGCCCATCCCGCCGCGGCCGAGCACCCCGAGAATCTCGTAACCGGGCACCTCCGGCAGACCGTTGGTACTCGCTGTCGCCGCAGTCCCGGCGGGTGTGCCGCTTGTCGTTGGGGGGGCCTGCTTCAATTGGGCAAGAAAGGGAGCCGAAGCCGCTTCGGCAGCCTGGTCGAGCGCAACGTCGTGCAGCTGCAGCAGGGAGGAATGCGTCCCGTCTGCCGCGTCTTCTTCGGTGAGGCGTTCGAGGGTGGCCTGGCAGTGCGGGCAGGAGTCCACGTGAGCGGCGACTGCCTGGGAGTTGGCGTCGTCCAGCTGCTCCTCCAGCAGCCCTTCGAGTTGCTCCGGCGGTGGGCAGTGTTTCATCGGCACTCTCCGAAAGCCCACGGGTTGCAACCCGTGGGCTTGGCCGTGACTTATTCCCCTCCGGATTGTTCCAGACGCGCCACCTCTTCGCGGAGCATCTTCTGCACGCGCCGCTTGGCGACGAAGACCTGCGCGACCTGCATGGGGATGCGCTGGGCCGCTTCCGCGCCGGAGAGTCCCTCCAGGGCCGTCAGGGTGAACGCCTGCCAGGTCTGCGGAGCGACGCGCAGCCGCACGCGCGCCATCGCCTCGCGCAGCAGTTCGCGGTCGAACTCCTCTTCGAGGCGCTGCACCAGGTCGTCCCGCGCCTCGACACTCTGCAGCAGGTCGGCCTGCTGACTGTCGCCGCTGCCGAGGCCGGGACGCTGGCGGCTCTCCAGAAAATCACTCCAGGCGTGGTGCGTCAATGTCTTGAGCCAGGCACGAAAACTGCGCGACGGGTCGTAGGTGAACTCGCTTATCTTGCGAGCAAGTTTGAGCAGGACATTTTGCGTCACGTCCTGGGCGTCGGCTTCCTGGAGGTTCCACTTGCGGCACCAGGCATAGATTTTCGCGCCGTAGTGGTCAACGAACTCCGCCCAGGCCGTTTCGTTGGTGGGGTCGCGGCGCAACCGGCCGAGCAAGGTGATCCGCGTCCCAGAGTCCGCCGCACGTTCCGCCATAAGGGAATACGCCTCCCGAGCGAGAAATCTGGCAGTCATTCTCCCGCTGGGGCGGAAATCGAGCAAGGCCATCCTCCCCGACCCCGTGGTCCCAAATTGCCCCGACACGGTTGTGGCACGGTCTCCTGACCGTGCCACGGGGCCTGACCGCAGGTCTCCCGCTACTCCTGGAGACCTGCGGTCAACAATAGTGGCACGGTCAGGAGACCGTGCCACAACGGCGTCCGATCCTGTCTCGGCGAGCGGCGCGGCGTCAGCCCGCCGGTAAGTGAATCCTCCTTCACCGGCGGGCTGACGCCGCGCCGCTCGCCAGGTCAGGGCGTTTCCTTCTCCTTGACGCGCTCGAAGACGATGATGTGCTGCCACGGCAGGACGCCGAGGGTGTGGACGTGTCGCAGCGGGTGCGGTGCCATTTCCTTGAGCACTTGCCGCTCACTCATTTTGTGGACTAGCTTGATCGGCACCTGCGGATCCTCCAGGCGAAACTCGACGAACACCAACTGCCCGCCCGGCTTGAGCGCCTTGACCATCGCCTCGGTCATCTCGTAGGGGTGCGAGAATTCGTGGTAAACGTCCACCATCAGGATCAGGTCGATGCTCGCCGCCGGGAGTTTCGGATCGGTGAGGGTGCCGTGGATGGGCACGACGTTGGTTGCCTTGGTCAGTTTGATGCGCTGGCGGAGGATCGCGAGCATCTCGGGCTGAATATCGACGGCGTAGATCTTGCCCTTCGCACCGACGAGTTTGGCGATCGGAAATGTGTGATAGCCGCTGCCGGCGCCGATGTCGGCGACGACCATCCCGGGCTTGAGTTTGAGCGCTTCGTGCAGTTTCGTGGCGCGCTCCTCTTTTTCGCGTTCCGGGCGTTCCAGCCAGCCGGCCGCCTGGTGGCCCATGACGTGGGCGATCTCGCGGCCCATGTAAAACTTGCCGATGCCGTCGGGGTCGTGGTCGCGCCGAAACTCGTAGCGCGTCGGCGTCTTCTGAGCGGGCGCCTGCCCCCACGTCAATCCGGCCAGTGTACCGAGCAGCACGCCAGCGATCGCAATGGCTCGCACAGGACATTCCCCCGTTTCGTCACAGTGGTTCGTCACCCATGCGGTAGCTTACCAGATCGGCGCTGGCAAGTCTGCCTCCTTACCGTTGTTCGATGGGGCGGTAGAACACGTTTGTGGCGCCTGAGGGCGTGCAGGTTTTGGGAACCAGGTCTAGCTTGGTGCTCTGCATCGTGGGCGGCGTTGCGCCGCCCGAGCGTCTGGCTATCCAAACGGCAGCAGGAAGGCTGTTTCAGGCCCGCGTGAGGATGACACGGTGACCAGGTGACCAGGTGACCAGGTGACCAGGTGAAAGGGAGTTACGCCGGTCACCTGGTCACCGTGTCACCCTGTCACCTTGTCATCCGCAAGGGCCCGAGAGCCTTCCTCCTCCCAGGTCACGCTGTAGAC
>DASPXY010001141.1:0-9089 GCA_035637055.1 Gemmataceae bacterium
CACTATGTGTGCAGCCGCTCCATCGCCCGGAAGGCTCTCGACGAGGGTGTTGGCATTCTCGGCGATAGCCTTCAGTCCGATCAGCGTTTCCAGGCCAGCAGTAGCCTGCTCAGTCTCGACGTGCACTCATTGCTTTGCATCCCGCTGCTGGGCCCCCAGGGCAGCCGGCTCGGTGTCCTGCAGCTGGATCGCCGGGGTCACGGTCTGCCGTTCCGCACGGAGGATCTGCAGCTGCTCAGCACCCTCGGTATGCTGATTGCCGAGATCCTGGAGCGCGCAGTCCGCGAGGCGGAGCGGTCGCCCACGGAACACCAACCGCCGGAGTCGGCGCTTCCCCGCACAGGGACCAGCTGGCCCAACGCCAGCGACTACCAGGACGCGATGCAGCACCCGGCCCGCTGCTTTCGCGACCGGTGGCTGCGCGGCTGTATGGCGGAGAAGAACACCCTGGGTGTCGCCAAGCCACGAGCGGGTACCTCGGCCCACGTTTACAAACTACAGCACGGCCCGGAAGCGAAGGCTGTCAAGGTCTTCCTGTATCCACAACGTGAACGGGAGGAGCGTTATCAGATCATCTCCGATTACCTCAAGGAGCGTGGCCAGCCGAGTTGCCTGGTGAGCTTCCACTATGAGCCGAGCGGGATCCGTATCCACAACGAGTGGTATCCAGTGCTGACGATGGATTGGGTGCCGGGAGTCACCCTGGAGACCTGGATCGGTCAAGTTGTCCAGGCTGGTGATCGAGGGCGTCTGCTCCTCATGGCCGAACGGTGGGTCCGGCTGGTGGAGGAACTGCAGGCCGCATCGATCTGCCACGGCGACCTGCAGCACGGCAACATCCTCGTTGCCAACGACACGCCTGCACTGATGGATTACGATACCTTGTGTGTCCCCCCACTGGTCGGCCGCGACTCCTTGGAGGAGGGTAGGCATGGCTACCAGCACCCTGCCCGGCGCGGGCAGAAGCTGTCGTTGGAGATGGACCACTTCTCCGCGTGGATCATCTTCATCGCCCTGCGTGCCCTGGCCGCCGACCTCACCCTGTGGGACCCCTATGGCCCACGTCAAAAAATCTGCCACTTGGATGGATCATGGTTTTCGACGGATTCCAGTGAATCGCGACACATCCAAGTGGCAGATTTATTGGCGTGACCCATATGTTGAGGCGCGGGCCAGCTCGACCATCATCTTCACCGAGACGGACCTCACGGAGCCGGAGCGTTCGCCACTGTGGGCCGACTTGTTCGCCTCCCCGGATGTCGAGGTGCAGTTCTGGGCGCGGCAGCTACGTGAGACACTCCCGGACAAACCCTTTGCCAACATCCCTCCCTTTGAACTCCATCCCATCCGACCTGCTGAGGCTGTCGATGTGCTGCTCACGCCGGGAGCCGAACCGTTGCCGGGGTACAAGCTGGTTCGCTGCCTGGGCCACGGTGACTTCGGCGACGTCTGGCAGGCACGCGCGCCGGGTGGGCTCAATGTCGCTCTCAAGTTCGTCCCTACTGCTGAGGAGGCAGTTACGCGCGCCGAGTTACGTGCCCTGGAACTGATGAGAACCGTCCGCCATCCCCACCTCCTGACCCTATTCGGGGCGTGGCAGACGCCCGATTTTCTCATCATCGCGATGGAGTTGGCCGAGGGCACCCTGGCGGATCGGCTCAGGCAGTGCCAGGGGCAGGGGCTTCAGGGTATTCCGCGGGTCGAATTGCTGAAGTATCTACGCGAGGCCGCCAACGCGATTGACTTCCTCAATGAGTTTCACCATCCTTCGCCGGACGGCAAGTTGGTCGCTATCCAACACGGCGACATCAAACCGAGGAACCTCCTGATGGTTGGGGACTGCGTCAAGGTGGCCGCCATTGGCCTGACGGAGGTGCGCACTGCCACCGTCATCCCCCGTGACCCTACGATGACCCCCGCCTACGCGCCCCCTGAGTTTGTCAACGAGGAAGGGACACGTTGGTCAGACCAGTACAGTCTGGCTGTTAGCTACTGCCAGTTGCGCGGTGGCCGCTTGCCGTTCGCGGGCAACCTCAGCCAGATGATTTCTGGGCACCTGGAGCACCCGCCAGACCTGAGTATGTTGCCCGAGGCTGAACGGCCGCCCGTGGCCCGAGCACTCGCGAAGGAGCCGACGGAGCGTTGGCGGAGTTGCCGCGAGTTCGTCGAAGCCCTGGCGACTGTCGCATCCTCCGGGCAGGCGGCCGACGTCCTCCCCATCCCCACGCCGATGCCCAAGCCCAGCAAGCCACAGGATGAGCGGGAACCGATACCCGTCCCCGTCTTCACCTGGCACCTCACCCTGGAAGGCCCGACGCTGGAACCGTTGGCGGTCGGGCAAACACTCACCCTCACCCTGCGATTAAGTCCCATCCCACAACCGAACAGTGTACCGTTCCGGCTGCCGGCGACTGCCCTGGACATGACCGTTTACCTGGAGGCTCCTGGCTTTCACATCGAGGGGGAACACGTCCGCACGCTGGCGGTCATTGACGGTTCCCCGTCGAGCGGCACCTGGATGTCCGACTCCTGCCGCTCGCCAGTGGCACGCAAACGGTGCGCGTCCTTGCCTACCCCGGCGGCCGCGTCTCCGGCCTGAGCCCCGCCGAAGTTGTCTCCCAGGTTCGAGTGGGGCCGCCGCATGTTTTGCCCAACGTGCGGGAGTTGATCGACCGCCGCGCCATCCCCGACCCTCAGCCCGACGGGTTCGCCACACTACGGCCTGAAGCTGGCTGCACTGGGCGGCCCGGAGTTTGCCGACGAGGAGGGCTGGATCGGGCCGTTCTCCCTCACGGCGCCTTCTACCCTGTGCGTCCGGCCCAGGGCTTCACCCTGTTCGAGGCGCTCGACCATCCCGAAGGACGGCCCTTCGAGGCGGGTCGGTCCTACCGCTTCCGGGCCAGCTACCGCGTGGAGGCGCCGGTGTGGTATCAGGGCCGATTGCGGCTGCAGCCCGCGGCGCTGGAGGGCGGCCCGGTCACGATCGCAGTCGTCCCGCTGCTCAAGGGCCTCCCGCCGCAAACTCACACACTAGTGGGTCAGTTGCGTTGGGCGCAGCCATAATCAACCTTGTTGCATGGCCTTTCCTGTCAGCCGTTTGTGACAATCGGGCGGTGACCAAGAATGGCCACGAGCGAGGCAACTGACCCACTAGTGCCGGTTCCCGGGCACACCGCCTATCAGTGTGTGCTGGAACTGACCATGCCCCGCAATGTCGAATCTCTCCCTCTGCTCGTCCGTTTCCGGCAGGGAGGCGAGGAGTTGGAAACCCTGGAACTGAACCTTGATTTGTCGGAAGGCCCATGAACTCGAATGCCCCCCGCGCCGGTGATTTCGTGCGCCCAGCCGCCGAACGCAGGGCCCAGCGCCCCGCGCTGACCTTCCAGATCCGCGCTCACGATGACGTTATCCTCGGCGACAACTTGGAGACCGAACTCGGGTTCACCGAGGAACGGTCTCGCAACGCCAAGTGTCAGTTCGCCCAGCGTCTCGGAGAGTTGGCCCGGCACATCGCGGGGCAGAGTCAGCGCAAGTTCGAGTTCGTCTCGGCCGAGGCGACTCCGCCGCCTCCGCGCGAGTCGGTGCTCCGGTTGGATCCCGATACTTGCGAGCAGTATGGCCCGCGACGAAAAATCTGCAACACCTCTTGGATCAGCTCGGCAGGAAAAACCCAACGGTGCCCCGCTTGGACTGGTTGCAGATTTTTCGTCGCGAGCCATACCTGGAAGCACTGCGAGCCCTCGGCGCCGGCCTGCACGGGTTGCTGTCTGAAGATCTGGTGACCAAGGCCAAGGCCTGCGGGTTTCCGGCCGAGCGGCCGGAGGACGAGCCAGCCCTGACATTCTTCGAGAAGCGCGAGCCGGTCCTGTGGGAGATGATGTACGAGGGCACCCGCCTGGAGCCGCTCGATTGGCAGCGCTTCTGGGGCTTCCGAGTTCCGACGACCCACTGGGGAATGAACAAGCCTCCCACCCCGCGGGAGATCTGTGTCCGCAATGGCCTCTTCTCGGCCATCTCGGAGGATCTGAGTGGGGCGAACCCGGAGGTGGCGGCCCTGGTGGAGCAACTGGAACAGTGTGTCACCGGGCTGCGCCACGGTCGGCTTGAGCAGGCCCTGCGTGAGCGCGTTGTGCGCGACCGCCGTGCTCCGGCTGCGGCGGAGGAGTTGCCGCGCGAGTGGTTCCGCTGCCACCTGGAGGGTAAATCGACCGTGGAGCGGAAGCGCTGGAAGGACGTCGCCTTGGTAGAGATCTTCAGGGACGCGCGCTCGCGCTATGAGTTGTTCCACTTCGCCTGTCACTGTGCCGCCGACAGCCGGACGGAGTTGTATTCGTCACTGGTCCTGAAGGTCGCTGGCGAGGCGCTGGCATTGGACGTGGGGCTATTGGCCTCGGACATGCGGCCTGGTCGCGGGTCAGTGCAGCAAGCGGGGCCGCTCGTGTTCCTGAATGCCTGTGGCACGAGCCAGCCGAACCCAAGCGGGGAGCCACCGGGGTTTCCCGACGTCTGGGTGAGCAAGCTCGGCGCGGTGGCGGTTATCACCACCCTTTGTCCAGTACCCGACTCCTTCGCCCAGGCATTCGCGGTCAAGCTCTATGGGCTCCTGTTTCCCCGTCCGGGCGCCCTTGCCCCACCCCGCTGCACTCATCTTGCCGAGGCCCTGCTCGCCACGCGCCGCTATTTCATGGAGGCGTACAACAACCCTCTTGGTCTGGCTTATGTGCTCTACGCCCGTCAAGGTGTGCATACCCTGCCCGCCGCGGGGCGGGGATGAGGTGTCCCATGCTGCCTGCTGAAGAACTGCGCCAGCGACTGAGCGAGCTGCGCCGGCTCTATGACGCCGTCCAGGCGCTGCGCGGCCGGTTGGACGACCTGCGGACCGTGGAGCAAGCGCAGGCGGCCTATGAGGCCGTCCTGACAGTAGAGCTGGCTCGCGTGACCGAACTGCAGCGCCGCCTGGAGGAGTTGCGCCTCAGATGGGGTCGGCTGACGGCCAGGGTGGAGGGAGCCGAGGCCGAGCCCCTGCCCTGGAGCACGGGGACAGGGCAGCTGTGGTCGCGGCGTGCCGCCCCACCCCGGCAGGTTCCAACAGAATCGGATTCTCCGGCGCGAGCCGAGGCACGCGAGCGCCTCGCTCTGCTGGTGAACCGCTTCCAATTCGTTTGGCGTCTGGGGGCCGAGGTACTTGGGCGGGTCAATGAGATCGTCGCGGACGAGGGCCGACCGCTGGGGGAAGCTCTTGCCCTGCTCCCCTGGGAGGCGTTCGCGGATGGCCGTCGGGAAGCGACCGCGCAGCAGCTGACCCGACTCACTGAGTGGGAGCAGGCTCTGGCGGAGTACCGTGGACGGATCGAGTCGGATGTCAACATTCGGGAGACGCGCTTTCGGAGTTGGCTGGGTGTTTGGGAGTTGTGGCGGAGCCGTGAGTGCGATCCTCACAGCGGCAGCCGCTGGGACACCTTTCTGGCCGAGAGGAGACGGGCGCTGATCGAGGAGGCGGATCGCCTGCGGCAGGAGATCGAAGACCTGGAGAAGCGTCTCGGGGGACAGTCATGAGCGGGGGCAAGATCACCCGCCACGGCGGGACAACGGCGTCCATTACACGCCATCTGGAAATCACTCCGGTCAACCCCCCGCCGAGCCACACCGGCTGGCGGAACTACGTGTCGCAGCGCTCAGTCCGCGCCATCGTCGTGAGTCCTGCATCCGAAACCCTGTGGCTCGCAACTTGGGGCGGTGTGCTGGAGTGGCGCCGCAAGGAGGACAGATTCTATCGGCGTCATGCGAGCGAGCACGGTCTGGCCAGCAATGCAGTGGCATGTCTGGCCCTCGGCGAGGACGGGCGCGTCTGGGCCGGACACGATGAAGGGGGCATCTCCTGCTTTGAAAAGGATTGCTGGCGCGTCCACGAAGATCTGGCAGGAGAACCAATCCGCGCGCTCTGCGCCTCCCACAAGGCAGGGCTCTGGGCGGCGACGCCCGGAGCGGTGTATCATGCGCCTTCGCCCGGAGTGGCCTTTGCACCCGTCGCACGTGACGACAATGGGTCTGTCGAGGCTCGGGCCCTGCTGGCGGACGGAGACACGGTCCTGCTCGCGAATGCCTGGGGCTTGTTCCGGATCCGTCCTGGGCATTCGCCTGAACCCATTGAACCTCAAACCCTGACCTCCTGCGTCGCCCTGGTGCGGGACCGTCAGGACGACGTATGGATTGCCACACCGCGGACGGTGTACCGCCTCCGGAATGGCTGTCTGGAAGGACCGTTCGTTCCGCCTGCGGAGGAGGCGCCGGAGCGAATCTGCGGGCTGGCGGCCGGCAAGGGGGCTGTCTGGGTGTGGGCATCCTCCGGATTGGGTTGTGTGGTGGAGGGGCATTGGCAATCGTTGCCCTGGCCGCGGGGCCTGGTGCCGCCGACCGCGGTTCGGGCTATTGCCTCCTGGCCTGGGGATCCGTTCTTGTGGGCCGGCACGGACGAGCGATTGGCTGTTGTTTGGCTGGACGGACAGGAAGCAATCTGTGATCCTGAGGTGTTGGCCCCCGAGTCCGACGACAAGTTGAATAACCTGGGTCGTTGCATCGCTGGCCCGAGCCCTGGTGGCGATCTCTGGGTTGGGACAGCGGGCGGCCTTATCACGTTTCACTCAGACGGGAGTTGGGATCTCGATAGTGACGCCGGCGACATCCGCGACTTGTGTCTTGGAGAGGGCGGATTGCACGTGCTTGCCTGGCCGCGCGGGCTCGGTCGTCTGGCCGGCACCGGCCCGGTCACATTCGCCATCCCGCAACCGTCCGGGATCCTGCTCGCCCTGGCGCTGGGACAAGCCGATCAGCCGTACGTACTCACGACACGAGGACTATGGCGACTCGCGCCGGGGGGCCTGGAGTCCGTTGCGGACGGCCCTCTTGAAGAGGCACGTTGCGTGGCCCAGACCGCGGACGGCGTCTGGTGGCTTGGGACCGTCCGAGGGGTGTGGCGACGGACAGCGGCCGGCCACTGGGCACCCTCTGGCGAGCAGTCTGGGCCTGGCCAGGCAGAAATCACCGCGCTGCTCGCCGCGGGTGGCACGCTCTGGGTGGCCACTACTGCTGGCCTTTGGTCCCGGGAAGGATTCAACTGGCAACCGCATCGCTTGGGGGAGGCATCCGCGCCTGATGCGGTAGTGCGTGCGGTGGCTCCAACACAAGCTGGGAGTGCTCTCTGGGTGGCCTCTGAGACTCGGTTGCTGCGCTATGGACTCGCGGCCGGCACCGTGATGGCGTCCTATACTGCCTGCGATTCCGGGCTGGGGAGTATGCGGATCATGGCGCTGTGCGAGGCGCCGGGCGCCCTTTTGGTCGTTACGCAGGCCGGCGTGAGCCGCCTGGCGTTGACATGAGGATGATGGCCGATGGCGGATACTTCGGATCCCCTGCGCGGACAATTGAGCTTCGGCATCGACCTGGGAACAACCAACTCAGGCATTGCGGGCTGGAGCGAGGAGCAGGGCCGCGCTGTGATGCTCCCAGGCCTCGATGGTTCACCACTCTTACCGTCCGTAGTCGGGTGGGACCGAGAGCGGCAAGTCTGGGTGGTTGGCTGTGAGGCGGAAGCACTCCGCCGGGACGTACCGCGGCAGGTTGCCTACTCGGTCAAGCGATTCATCGGTCGGAGTTTCGACGATCCGGAGGTGTGTATCGGCCGCCAGGAGATGCCTTACACCCTCGTTCGGGGTGACAGTGCCGACCTCCGCCGGACCGTCGCGATCGACTTCGGCGGGCCGAGGCTCAGCGTTCCCGAGGTCTCGGCCCGGGTACTGGCACAACTCCGTCGCCATGCCGCCGACGCCCTGAGCCTCCCCGATACAGCGGTCCGTCACGTGGTGATCACTGTGCCGGCCTACTTCAACAACAACCAGCGGCAAGCGACGCGGCTCGCGGGGGAACTGGCGGGGTGGGAGGTAGTGGATCTGGTGGACGAGCCGACCGCAGCAGCTCTCGCCTGCGGCGACTCTGTGCTCGGCACCGAGGAGAAACTGCTGCTGGTTTGCGACCTTGGCGGGGGCACTTTCGACGTCTCGCTGTTAAAGGCGAGCCGCGATGAAATCGGCTACTGCTTCCGCACGCGGGCGGTGGACGGCGATACCCGGCTGGGCGGTCACGATATCGATACCGCGGTCGCCCGCTGGCTCGCAGCGGAGGTCGAGCGCCTGCATGGTCAGCCCCTCCGCGCTCCCGACCACGCGCTGCGCGACCGTCTCCGCCGCACGGCCGAACAGGCGAAGGTCGCGCTGTCGGCCCAGGAAGCGGTCGAGGTGGAGCTGCTGGGACCGGACGTGAGCGGGGCCGCATCGGTGCCTGTGCGGGTGTCGCTGGATCGCAGACGCTTGGAAGAGTGCGCTGGCGCCGTGCGTCGCCAGATGCGTGAGATCGTCCGGCGGGCGGTGGTGGACGTGGCCGGTCTGAAGTGGGAGCTACTTGGGGAGGTCATCCTCGTCGGTGGTCAAACACTGATGCCTGCTGTGCGGCGTGACCTCCAGGAATTGACAGGGAGGCGGCCGTATACCGTCGAGCAACCGCAGCTGGCTGTCGCACTTGGAGCGGCGACCTACGCCCACATTCTCAGCCTTGGCCGCGAGCGTTTCCATGAGAACACGCTCATCAACGTCCTCGCCCTGGCCCTGGGGATCCGCCTGGATGACAACACCTTCGAGCAGTTGGTACCCGCCAACGCCACGGTTCCCTACACCAGCCGGCCGTTCGCGGTCACCACGACCGAGGATAACCAGACGTTCATCCGGGTGGAGGTGTTGCAAGGCTCCCGCCACGCCCGGGGGGCGGACGAGTGTGTCGTCCTGGGCAGTATCGAGATGGAGGTACCCCCGGCGCCAGCGCGCAAGTTACGCTTCGACGTCCAGTTCGGCGTCCGCTCGGACGGAACCTTGAAAGTTGAGGTCATGGACCCGCGCCGCGACCGTCGCGAGGTGCTGGACATCCTCGACGGTCGGGTGCTCGCCTGGCGCGATGAAACCGAGGCGGCCCCACTTGACTGATCAGGCGCCCATCAAGTTTTTTTCGGGTCTTCCAAGTACCTTACGATATGGACATCACTT
>DASPXY010001142.1:0-3073 GCA_035637055.1 Gemmataceae bacterium
ATCGCCGGCTAGTTTGCGGCGGCCGCGCAACTCCTGCTCGAAGAGCGGCACGGATTCCGTGTACCTTCTCATCCGCCAATACATCGCCCCCAGGTAGCACTTGGTGAGCAGGGTGTAGAGATGGTCGGCCCCCAACTCGTCGGTCTGGGCCTGGAGCAATTCCTTGTAGAACGCCTCGGCCAGGGCAGGAGTCGCGGCGTTCCCGTAGAGACTCAGAGCCACCTCCACACCCTCTTGGGTGTCGGAATGCCCCAGGCCAAACCTGGCGCGGACACGCGGCAGCCACTCCTCGATGAGGACCATCGCATCCCTCAGCCGGCCCAGTCTCTGGTAACTCGCCGCGAGGTTGAAGGCCACGGAGCCAGGCCGAGGGGGAGCCTCTCCCGGGATTTTCCGGCGGATGCGCAACAGCTCCTCAAAAAGGGGGACGGCTTCCTTGTGCCGGGCGGTGTTGGAATACAGGGTGCCCAGGTTGAGTTTGCTGACGAGGGTGTGGGGATGGGCAGGCCCCAACTTCGTCAGGCGCGCGGCGAACACCTCCTTGAGCAGGGACTCCGCCTGGTCATACTTCTTCAATTCCTGGTACATGTCGGCCAGATCGTGCTTGCTGGTCAAGGTGCTGGGGTGGTCGGGCGGCAGATGCTTCGTTTGGTCGGCGATCGCCTCCTGGTAGAGCGCCTCGGCGCGGCCGTAGTTTTTCTGCTTCCGGTACATCCAGGCCAGGTTGCCCTTACCTTGCAACGTCAGGGGGTGGTCATCCCCCAAACTGGCGGTGTAGCCCTCGAGCGCTTCCCGGCAGAGAACCTCCGCGCGGTCATACTTGCCCAGGCGTGAATACACATTGGCGAGCGTGGTCTTGCAGGCCAGGGTCAGCACGTCGTTGACCCCCAGTTTGGCGGTGTCGAGGAGCAGTTCGGTGAGTAGCGTCTCGGCCAGCGCGTGCTTGCCCTGGAACAGGTAGACCGCAGCCAGGTTATACTTGTCCCTGAGCGTCTCGGGATCGTCGGCTTCCCCCTTCTCCCGGCAGGCGTCGAACACCTCCCGCAGGACCGCCTCGGCCCGGTCGTACCTTCCCTGATCGAACAACAGCAAGACCAACTGGCGCTTGGCCCCAAGAGTATTGCGGTGGTTGGGCCCCAGCGCGTCCCTGCATAAGACGACCGCGCGCTCCAGGTGTTTCTGCGCCTGGGGGTAGTCGCCGAGCGATCGGTAAATCCCGCCGACTGTCACCCCGATCCCCGCCTTGACGGCCACCCGAAGTTGCGGATCGCCCAGATCCCGCCTGGTGAACGAACCCTCCAGCTTCTTGGCTGCGCGATCCACGAGCTCACGCACCGTGATGTTGGGGTTGCGCGGTCCGCTCTGGCCACCGATCATCAGCGGCTGCTTGCCAATGTCCGCCTGCCCCAGCAAGTCGTGAAGCAAGAATGAGTTCAGCGCTTCAGCGAATGCGAAGGTCATTCTGGTATCTCGTTCCGCTCGCACCGCGCGGGTCCTTTCCGCTTCCGCCGCTAACCGCTGTTGTTCCTCTCCGGCCCGGGCGATTTCGCTTCGCACGAGCCCCCAGGTGGTTCCCACGATGCCGCCGACCAGGGTGAGCAGCACGGCCGCGGCGGCCAGCACCGGGCCTCGGTTCCGCCGCACGAACTTGCGGACGCGATACCACCGCGACGGCGGACAGGCCAGCACCGGCTCGTCGGCGAGGTAGCGGTGGATGTCCAGGGCGAGGGCGTTGGCGGTCTCGTAGCGGCGGTCGCGGTCCTTCTCCAGGCATTTCATCACGATCCAGTCCAGTTCGCCGCGCACCAGCCCGCTCAAATGGCCCGGCTCCACACCACGGCACGCGGCAATGCTGGGCAACTCCTCCGCAGTGCTCAGCTTCGTGCTCGGCCGGGAAGGCTCCTGCTCGCGGATGAGGCGGAGCATCTCCAGCATTCCACCTTGTTGCAGTTCTTTGCAGCTGAAGGGCGGACTGCCAGCCAGGAGTTCGTAGAGCACCACCCCCAGGGAGTAGATGTCGCTGCGCGTGTCGATGTCCAGTTGGTTGAAGCTGGCTTGCTCCGGGCTCATGTACTCCAGTGTCCCCACCACTGAGCCGAAACCGGTCTCCAGCGTCTGCTCGGTGAGTTGTTGGCCGGTCGCTTTGGCCACGCCGAAGTCGATCACCTTGACCACCGGCTGGTCGTCGTACAGGGCGACCAGCACGTTACTCGGCTTGATGTCGCGGTGAATGATGCCCTTGTGGTGGGCATGCTGGATCGCCTGGCAGACCGGCACGAACAGCTCCAACCGCTGCCGTGGCGTCAGGCGGCGCTCGTCGCAATACTGGGTGATCGGCACGCCCTTGACCAGCTCCATGACGAAGAACGGCCGGCCGTCGGGCGTGGTGCCGGCGTCGTGGACCTTGGCGATGTTCGGGTGGTCCATCAGCGCCAGCGCCTGCCGCTCCGCTTCAAAGCGGGCCAGCACCTGCTGGCTGTCCATGCCCGCCTTGATCAGCTTGACGGCGACGAGCCGCTTGACCGGCTCTTCCTGCCGCGCCGTCCAGACGCTGCCCATGCCGCCTTCGCCGATCTGTTCCAGCAGCTTGTATCGGCCGGCCAGCACCGCGCCGGGGCCTTCCGCCCGGATAAAGCCAGAGGCGCGCGGGTCGATTGGCGAGCCGGGGGCCGGCGCATTCTCCACCGTTCCCCCGATCGAACCGGCGGGTTGTTCAAGGAAGCCGGGGTCGGCGGCGTGGGCGCGCAGCAGGGCCTCCAGGTCGGCCCGCAGCTGGGAGTCGCCGGCGCAGGCCGCGTCAAGGTAGGTAGCACGCTCGGCCGGCGTGGCAAACTTCAAGGCGTTGGCAAAAACCTGGCTTTCGTTCACGGGACGTCTCCTCCCCGACTTCCATGCGTCGCCCGGAGTCAAAACCCCCGACGGTTTTTTCAGGATTTCTCCATCTCCCGCTTCAGCCAGGCCTTGGCATAGGTCCAGTCGGCCTCCGCGGTGGACTGGGAGATGCCGAGCAGCGCGGCCACTTCCGGCAGCGTGAAGCCGGCGAAGTAGCGGAGTTTCACCAGCTGCGCTTTGC